>CAMKAR010000052.1 GCA_946410535.1 uncultured Bacteroidales bacterium | reverse complement strand
TTCACTACCCATCTTAATAGTTTTGACAGTTTTGTCGGTTTTGTGACGAAAAAAATGAAGATACTACTTTTGGTCATAGGGAAAACCGACGAGGACTACCTCATCACCGGCATCAAGAAATACGTGGGCCGCATCGGGCATTATGTCTCGTTTGAGATGAAGGAACTCCCCGACCCGCGCAACCGCAAGACCCTCAGCGAAGAACAACAAAAGAAAGCTGAAAGTTTCCTGCTTTTGCAACAACTACAGCCTGGCGACCAAGTCATCCTTTTAGATGAAAACGGCAAGCAGTTCACTTCGGTTGGCTTTGCCGAAAACATAGAGAAACTGACAACTTCGGGGGCCAAACGCATCGTTTTCGTCATCGGAGGGCCTTACGGCTTCGCGCAAGAGGTTTACGACCGCGCCAATGCCAAGCTGTCGCTCTCGCCCATGACCTTCAGCCACCAGATGGTGCGGCTCATCTTCGTCGAGCAACTTTATCGCGCCTTCACCATTTTGAAGGGCGAACCTTATCATCATCAATAATAATTCAACCCTAACGTCGTTATTATGTCACAAAACATACAAAACACGCAAAACCTCATTTGCAAGGTTGGCGGCATGCAACCGATTGCCGCCGGAAAGCAGCCGGTTGTCATGCTTTCCACAACCTCCGATAGAGTTTTGCTGGTTTTGTGATAAATGTGATAAAAAAGAAACTATGAAAGTATATAAACCCATTATCCTCCTTTGCGTGGCGGCACTTTTCGCCACTTCGTGCAAGAAAGAGGCCGACATGACTCTGATACAGAAGACCGTTTTGGAAAACAGCGACATCCGACAGATTGAAGTCAGCGATGCCTGGCCGATAACCATCGTTTCAGACAGCGTTACATACGTGGAATTAGCGTATTCCGCCTATTTAGAACCTTATGTGAAGGCCAAGATGGAAAGCAACAAGCTCGAAATAGGATTCACGACCAATGTCTATCCTGTCATTAATTCGGAGTTTCGCGCCACCGTCCACACCTCGCAGCTCGAAAAACTCGACCTCAACGATGCCGTCCAAGTGCAATGCCGTGGCGACTTTGCCGGACAACGCATCGAAGTCGAGCTAAGCGATGCATCGAAATGCAACGGCCTCGTTTTCAGCGGAGAAAGTTGCATGATCAAGATGGAAGACGCCTCGCTGATGACGGGTTTCCAATTCGTTGGAACCGCCTGCAATGCCGAGTTGGACGACGCCTCGCAATTCAACGGCGAGATCCAATCTGCGGAGCAATTCGACATTGAATTGAAGAGTGCTTCGCGTTTCGTGAACAAATGCGGTGAAACCGCCACAGCCAATATCAAGTTACATGATGCCAGCATCTTAAATATGGTTGAGACCCGCGTCGGCACCATGCACGTCGAACTCAACAGTGCTTCAGAAGCCACCGTGCAAGTCGCTGATTTCATGGACGGAACGCTGAAAGAAGCCTCGACCCTATATTACAAAGGCCATCCACAGACGAACGTCGACTGTTCGGATGACTCACAACTCATCCCGTTTTGATTTTGGCCTGAAATTTGCATGAAATGCCGGACGTATGCAAAATCAAACCGAATTATTACTAATTTTGTCAAAAATTTGAACCAATGAAAAAAGTAGCATTGTTATTTGTCGCCATTTTGTTTGCGACCGTCACTTTTGCCCAATCCAACCTCCCCATCGACCCGAAGACCGAGAAAATCTGTTTCCGCAAGGTTATTCCCGTTGAAGGCTCACAAGATGAAGTGTTTAACCGCATCTACAGCAACTTCATCAACTCCTACTACAAGAGCCCTTCGACCATCATCCAACAAAATGACGGACGTACGATTAAAGGCAAGCACCAGTTCCAGCTCGACAATGGCGAAGCCGTAAAGTCGAAATGGACATGGATCACCTACTACTTCACCATCGAGGTGCGCGAAGGCCGTGTGCGCTACACGCTCACCGACTTCATGCAAAAGACCCAATCGAACCACCCTTGCGAAGAATGGATGAACAAGGAAGATCCTTTGTATCAGCCCGTCTGGGACAGCTACCTCGAACAAATCAGTGCTTTTGCAGAGGACTGGGGACAGAAGTTTGAGGAAAGCCTCGTGCCCGAAAAAGTGATTGAAGAGGAAGAATGGTAAACCCAACATGGCCACTCGCGAACGCATAAAGAAAGGCTTTTCGAAACTTCTCAAGGAAGAGAAGCTGAAGCTCATTGCCAACTACTTCGAAAACCCAGGAGAGGTCATCAGCCTGCTGAAGAGCTATTGGCACTCCGACTCGAAGCAGCAGCAGCTTTTCGACGAGTTCAGCGAGAACACCATCACCAATTTCTTCATTCCTTACGGCATTTCGCCCAATGTGACCATCAACGGAAAGGACTACATCGTCCCGATGGTCATCGAAGAAAGCTCGGTCGTCGCCGCAGCCTCGGCGGCGGCCAAGTTCTGGGGCGAGCGCGGCGGCTTCCATGCCGAAGTCATCGACGTGCGCAAGGTCGGGCAGGTGCATTTCGGCTGGAGCGGGCCAAAGGAAAAGCTCTTTGCACTGTTTCCCGAAATCGAGAAACGCCTCCTGGCTGACACCGATGCGATGACCGAAAAAATGCGCAAACGCGGCGGTGGCATTTTGCGGATGCAACTCATCGACTACAGCGACCAAATCCCTGACTATTACCAAATTCGCACGGAGTTCAACACGGGCGACGCGATGGGTGCCAACTTCATCAACTCCGTGTTAGAGCAGTTTGGCCACAGCCTGCAAGACTTCTTCGCCGAGCAAAACGACCTACCCGAAGCGCTCCGTAAGGTGGAAATCATCATGACCATCCTGTCGAACAACACGCCCGACTGTCGCGTGAAGGTGTGGGTGGAATGTCCTGTGGAACAATTGGATGGCATCGACGAGCATCTTTCGGGAGCCGAATACGCCAAGAAATTCAAGAAAGCCGTCGACATAGCCCACATCGACGTGGACCGCGCCACTACGCACAACAAAGGCATCTACAACGGCATCGATGCGGTGGTTTTAGCCACGGGCAACGACTTCCGCGCCGTGGAAGCCGCAGGCCACACCTTCGCCTCGCGCAACGGACGCTACGAGAGCCTTTCCTCGGTCACGATTGAGAACGGCATCTTCCATTTCGAGCTGGAAGTGCCGATGGCCTTGGGCACCGTTGGCGGCCTGACCAGCCTGCACCCCTTGGCCAAGAAGACCCTTGAATTGTTAGGCAATCCGACAGCCCCCGAGCTGATGATGGTGGCTGCCACAATGGGTTTGGCCAACAACTTCAGCGCCGTGCGCTCGCTGACCACCAAAGGCATCCAGGCCGGCCACATGAAGATGCATTTGAACAATATCCTCAACCAACTCAATGCTTCGGACGAGGATAAAAAGAAAGCGCGGGAATACTTCAAGGACAAGACGGTTTCGTTTGCGGCAGTGGAACAGTTTTTAGACTCGCTCAGAAAATAGTTTTTTCTCACGCAGAATTATGGGAATCTTGGGAAACCTGCCGGACGATAATTTTGTATATATTTATAAATCAACATACTATGAATAATTACAAAAATGATAGTTTGAGCTACAAAGTAATAGGTTGTGCGATGGAAGTCTATAAAACCTTAGGCCCTGGCTTGTTGGAAGGCGTTTATCAGAAAGCTCTGATGAAAGAGTTGGAACTCAACAATATATATGCTGAAAGCGAGGTTTCGGTTGACATCGTTTACAAAGGCTGCAATGTTGGCGAAGGACTGAGAATTGACATATTGGTTGAGGATCAACTTATTATTGAAATAAAATCGGTGGAAGAGTTGCACCGCGTTCATTACAAACAACTTACATCTTATTTGAAACTTACAGGAAAGAAAGTGGGGCTACTTATCAATTTCAATGAGGCTGATTTGATGGATGGGATACATAGGATCGCTAACAAGTACTGATGATTCGCGTATTTTTTCACGCAGAACTATGGGAATCGTGAGAATACCTAACAATGTATCGCATTGTACTTCTCAAAATTCTCAAGATTCTGCGTGAGAAAAACAGCGTCGCTTTGCGCTTCACATAATTCACCGAATTCTGCGTGAGAAATAAATGATTTCACTATGATACAAAAACACCATTCCCACGGAAAATTCCTCCTGACAGGCGAATACCTCGTCCTGCGAGGTGCGTTGGCTTTGGCCTTGCCGCTGAAATTGGGACAGACCTTGTCAGTAGAGACGCACCATGGCACGTCTCTACAATGGGACGCCCACAAACCTGATGGACATTGGTTTTCTGTTACCTTAGACCCTGAAAACCTCGAAATCATCCATTGCACCGACCAAAACAAAGCCGAAAAATTAGCCCAAATCTTGCAAGCCGTCAAGCAACTGAATCCCAATGCTTTTGAAGGAAATGACTTGAAATTCACCACACGTTTGGACTTCGACCCGAACTGGGGCCTCGGCAGCAGCTCGACGCTCATTGCCAATCTCGCCCAGTGGGCCGAAGTGAACCCCTACGAACTGCTGAAGCTGACTTTCTGCGGCTCGGGCTATGATATTGCTTGCGCCACGGCGGAGGGAACGATTTATTATCAATTGGTTGGTCTAGATTGCCTAGAAAAAGGATTTTTTGAATCCCCCCTGCCCCCCTTAAAAGGGGGAAGCGCAAAGCGGCAGTCAGAAACGACCCGAAAAATTGAACCTGTATATTTCCAACCATCTTTTGCCGAGCACCTCTTTTTCGTCTACCAAGGCCAAAAGCAAAGCTCGTCAAAGGAAGTGAAGGCGTTTTTGGAGAATACAGATCCCATTGATTTACAGAAAGATATTGAAGCCGTTTCGGAAATCAGTCGGGCGGTGCCGAAATGCGAGACTTTGGACGATTTCGGCCTGCTGATGCAATGCCACGAGCGCATCATCGCCCGCTGCATCGGGCAAACACCCGTGCAAAAACGCTTCCCCGATTTCGAGGGCACGCTGAAATCGCTTGGAGCTTGGGGCGGCGATTTCATCCTTGCCGCAACGGAATGGGATGAAAATCGGGTAAGGGAATACTTCAAAAAAAATGATTTGGAGGTTGTTTTTGGGTATAATGATCTTATATTAGGAAAAAATGTGTAGTTTTGCAGGGTGAATAGTTAAACAGAGAGAAAATGTTGCAGCTTAATACAATGAACGAGGCACAAATGATGATATTGGAATCGTTTGCAGGGGCTACTGACGAGCAGGAACTAAACGATTTGATGGATGTCATCAGAAATTTCTATGCACGCAGGTTGGAGGCCGAGATGAATCGGCTTTGGGACAATGGGACGCTTAACCAAGAGACCCTTGACCAATTGAAGGAAGAACACCTTCGTACACCCTATATTAATTAAACACTATGGTGAGGCCTCGTGTAGTCATTGACACCAACTGCTTGTTGCAAATGTTGGGAGCAAGAAGTCCATACCATTTCCTGTTTGAGGCTTTTTTACACTATGGCTATACAATGTGTATTTCGACCGAAGTACTTCTTGAATATGAGGAAATTCTGCGCAAGAAGGCCTCTCCTTTAGCGGCAGATTTGTTTTTGAGAGTTATTGTCCGCTCACGAAATGTAATAAAGAAAGACCCTTTTTACAGATTGCGTGTGATCAACAAAGATATGGATGACAACAAGTTTACGGATTGTGCATTTGCTTGTCAGGCTGACTACATCGTGACCGACGACAACCATTTTCAAGATGCCGCCAATTCGCGTTTTCCAACTTTCAACGTGATCTCACTTGATGATTTCGCCAAAATGATGAATCAACGATAGTTCAATATTTTGCCTCGATGAAAACACAACACATCATAGCGACAATCATTTGCGCCATCCTGTTGGCGGCCTGCGGCCAACCAAAGCAGGCTTCAGAAGAACCGCCGCAGGTGATTTCGACAGCCGACAGCCTTCGTGCCGATTCCATATATAACATTGCCAATACCCTCTATCAAAATGCCTTGGACTATATGGATAAGGACAGCACCATGGCCTGCTGCAAGGAATACTACCGCGCATTGGAAGTTTTGGAAGAACGCTTTTCTACCATTCAATCATTTGATGTTGAACAACTTACAAAGCAAGACAAGCAAATAATCCATCTTCTCAAGAAAACCTACAAGGGATTGGGCACAGATTATTCAATCTCCCTCTTGCCCGATCCGTCTTCCTATTTCTACCGTCAAGCCTTGGCCATCGACAAGAAATATTCCAACTCACCTGCGGGATTGGGGACCACATTGCTTTTGATAGCATACGGATTCGACATCAGTGAGCGTTTCGACAGCGCTTGCTATTACTACGACACCGCAATAAGATGCTTCGACAACGACTCTTCCGACATTGTTTTCAGGATAGCGGTCTCAAGGAATGGCATCATCGACTACAAACAACATCACGACGCAGCGCCTGTCATCCGCAACCAAAAATCCCTGCTTCCGCATTGCGATGAGACTGACCGTCACGACGTTGAACTGACCATCGGCTGGATCCATAAAGAGGAAAAGCAGCTTGATTCGGCATTGGTGTATCTGAACCGAGCCTTTGAGGGATTGCAACATCCGGATTTTTCGAACACCACTGCAAAAATCCAAGCATTAGAGTACTTGAACGAAGTTTATGGAGCCTTGGGCGATACCACGAAAATGAACGAATGTGCCCGTCTTCTGGCGCAATATCCACATCCGATAGAAGCCTTTGCCCCCGTGACTTCCGAACTTACCGAATTGTTCAACAACTACATACAGAAAAAACAGGAGGCCGAAACCTTGTTGAAAAGGCAACAATCTGTACGACGAAACATATTGATGGTTTCCTTGGTCGCGTTGGCGATTTTGGCCCTTGTGCTTGTGCTTTTGGTGGCCCGCAAGCGCCACAAACAAGCCGAAGCCAACCTCCGCGAAGCACACCAACGGCAGCGCGAGGCTTTCGACCAGCAACGCGAAGCCTTCAGCCAACAGCTGACCGAAGCCCAAGCCGCCCTGAAGGAAAAGACTTTCGAGGATTTGGTGAAAGAGACAAAGGCGCTTTACGACAAAGGCGGCCATCCGCGCAAGGGCATCTTGGAAGCCTTCAACAAGGCCTACCCCGACGTTTACGAAAAACTGAAATCCACCTATCCTGACCTGACCGAGCAAGAGCGCGATTTGCTTGTGTTCAACTTTCTCCGTTTCCGCATCAAGGAAGAGGCCGAGATTTTGGAACTAAGCCAAAACACGGTGACAAAATACCGCTCCGACCTCATCAAAAAAGTGGGGAAAAGCCCCGTTTCCGACCTTTTGGGCTAAACAAAAATCTATAGTTTTGTTTTTGTAATCCATTATTTTCCAATATTTTATAGTTTTTCAAACCAAGAAAAACCTATAGTTGGCCTTGGGGGTTGTTTTTTCCGTGGATTTTTGTTATAGTTTTGCAGAAACAAATCCAAAAAACTCACAAAAATGAAAAAGACATTATTATTCGCATTGGCACTGGCGGTGGTTTGCGTTATGCCGTCGTGCAACAAGGAACGCACTGGGATCACTTTTGGTGATTACACGGGTATGATTGTGACACCATACGACACAGTAAGCATGCAACATACAACAGATTTCACTGACCAATGGGGATATCTTGTAGATTTGAACGGAGATGGAGAAAACAACATTCGGCTTTATACTAGCGTGTCTGATCATGGGTTGTCTGTGTCTGCCATCCATTGCATCGACGATGATCTGACGCAAATCGTTTGCAAGAAGGTAGAGAAACAAAGGTATCTTCATTGCGATACAACATACAGGCAAACAGGGGATACAACACATGTTACCATTACAGAGATTTATGCTTTCCATAAGATTGATGAGGCCGATATTGTGGAACATTTAGAGACGATATCTATTCCGCAAGCGTACAATGACGGTGATTTGTTCATACTAAACAAGAACTCTTTTCCGGAATCTGTCACATTGTATATGCATGCTACAGAGAGTAATTATACCGCTTATACGGCAGACCCCTATAAACAAACTCATTATCACACAGTTTATAAGAATGACTATGACCGTTTTCCGTTAGACGAGGAAAAATACATTGGATTCAGATTTACGGATGCCGACAGATTCCGTTACGGTTGGATGAAAATCAAGCTGTATAATAACGAGGGAAACTACTTTGTGAAGCTTTTGGAGACTGCGATACAGGAATGAATTGGAATGCTTTGTAGTTTGCTTTGTAATTAAAATCGTTGGATGAGGAGCAATTGTTATTTCGTTATGCGTGTTATCGTGCTTACGAAGTGAGACTTATAGGACAAATAAGACTAATATGAATATGAATATGAATATGAAAGCAACAAGAATTTACACCCTGCTTGCGCTCCTGCTGATAGCTGGAGGCACAATGAAAGCCCAACTTCGCATTGATTGGCAACAATGCTATGGAGGATTGGGAATTGATGAACCAGCTGGATTTGCCTCAACAAACGATGGTTTCATTATTGAGGGATGGTCTGATTTGGGAAGTGGCATGATTTCATGCGGTACGCAAGGCATTAAAGGGACGTGGACAATTAGGATTGACGAGAATCTGAATATCGTTAACCAAGATTGTAACCAAGACTGCCGGTATCATGGCATTTTTAATGCAAAGGACAATGATAATGAATACTACTATTTTGGGAAAAAAGGTTTTCCAGCGACAGGAAATGCAGGACTAGCAATTATGCGAGGAGATGGCGAACTGAATGTCATTTGGGAACGCCTTTTGGGCTGTGAAGACCACTTTTTCCCTTATTCATTGAGTGGGGTTGCCACCAATGACGGAGGCGTTGTTTGCACTGCAATACATGGAGAATGGGCATGTGGCGATGTTAGCCAGTATTATGGCAGTTCGGATATTTGGGTTGTAAAATTGGACAAAAACGGTAATCTGGAGTGGGAAACAACCATAGGAACCGATGGAAGCGAAGGCGATGCCACTATTGCTACCGCTAAAGATGGAGGATTATATATTGTTTGTGATGCAGATAACCAATTCGTAAGCGGTAGCATAGAGAGTTGTGTTCATTCTGGCGGATATGTCGATGGTATATTGGTTAAGATGAATGCCAATGGTGAAGTGGAATGGAACCGTTGCTATGGAGGGAACAAGAATGATTCATTTTCCAATGTCATAGAACTACCCGATGGTTATTTGTTTGGAGGGCATTCTTCGTCATTGGACGGTGACCTTCAAGGCGCAGGGTATCATCCTGGGCATTGGTATGGACAACCTCACATGCCTTTGACTTCCGACATTTGGCTGCTGCGTACGGATTTGGATGGCAATGTGCTATGGAGCAAGTGCTATGGCGGCACGAAAGACGAACAGATTGTCAAGGTCTTCTTGACTGAGGATGGAGGCTTTACTGTTTTTGGAACCACCATGTCATTAGACGGTGATCCCCAAAGTGCGAACAATTTGAAGCCTGCTTGGAATCTTGAAATTGGAAACAAGTTGTGGGTTTTCCGCACCGACAGCAACGGCAACCTGCTTTGGGAAAGAGCCATAGGTACACAAACGGAATCTCATGAGTATATAGAAGATGTTATCAAGCATAATGATAGAGAATACACTATCCTCGGACAGGCTGACAGTTCGGGAGGCGAAATGCCTTGCGGCGACTACGATTGTACAAACGACACAGCCTATTTAATGAACTCCTATAGTAACTATTGGGTGCTTCATGTTACTGACACAGTGGATTACACGACTTTGCAAGTGCCGGAATGGCCAAGGCCACTTGATGAAGCAATATTGGTTTATCCTAATCCAACAAACGGAACAGTAACGATAGGCGGTTTGGGAGTTGCCGAAGTGAAGGTTTACAATGTCCTTGGCCAATTGGTGAAGACCGTGCAGGGCACAAACGAAATCAACATCAGCAACTTGAAGCAAGGCGTTTACTTCGTTTCCATCATCACGGAAAACAAGGAGCGTTTCATACGGAAAATCGTAAAAAACTGAAATACTGTATATTACAATTAAAATCAAAACATCATGAACAAATCAATCACAACCATCATCGCCTTGACGGCGCTTTTCGTCATCGGACTCCTCGCCTTGGAGGGATGCAACAAGAAAGAGGCTCGA
>CAMKAR010000051.1 GCA_946410535.1 uncultured Bacteroidales bacterium | reverse complement strand
GCTGAAATACAACCGCGCCTTGCTACAACGAAATATCCAGCTGAAGCAGTTCGCCGAAACCCGCACTTTCGATCGTGAGTTGTTGCGCCTTTGGGAAGCCCAATTGGCTCAGTTTGCCGACGACATCCATGCCAAGCGCCACCAGTTTTTGGTGGATTTCCTGCCCATTTTCCAGCATTATTACGAAATCGTGTCGGGTGGCACTGAGAAGGTGGATGTGGCGTATCTGTCGCGATTGGACGAAAAGCCGCTCGATGCCTTGCTTGAGGAAAGCCTGATGCACGACCGCTATTCGGGCTATACCAATGTGGGAATCCACAAGGACGACTTGGAGTTTACGCTTGATGGCCACCCCGTGAAGCGTTTTGGCTCGCAGGGACAGCAAAAGTCGTTCGTGGTCTCCATCCGATTGGCGCAATTCGATTTCAACTACCAAAGAATCGGCTACAAGCCCATCATGCTTTTGGACGACATCTTCGACAAGCTCGATGACCAACGTGTGATGAAACTTGTCCGCTTGGTTGGCGACGACCATTTTGGCCAAGTGTTTATCACTGACACTCAACAGGGTAGGGTGGAGAAACTATTTGAAAACACCAACATCGACCACAAGATTTTCGAGGTGGAAAAGGGCAGTGTCAAGGAGATAGGAGGTCACGATGGTCTACTATGAAGTACAGAAATTGGGCGACCTCATCAAGGAATTCATCGTCATGCACAAGGGGCCTGACTTTTTGGACGAGATGAAAGCCGTTGATGCCTGGCCCCAGGTGGTCGGGACGTTCATTGCCTCCCACACCATTGACGTCTCCATCAGGAAAGGCGTGCTCTTTGTGCGCGTCGATTCCGATGCATTGCGTAGCGAACTGGCTTATTCCAAATCGCTGTTGATGAAGAACTTGAACGAGCGGGTCGGGAAGGATGTCGTCAAGGAGATTGTGTTGAACTGACTTACCTCTTGCAAATCCCCTTAAAGTCGCAATAGCGGCATTTCTTGTCGTCTTGGGCTTGGACGAAAGGCGTTGTCGTGTCGAGCATTTCGGTGACTGCGGCTTCAATCAAGTGTTCCATGTCGTTGAGGAAAGTGCTGTCGTCCAAGAAGTTGACATCGGCATCGCTGTCGTCTTTCTTGGGCATTGCTTTCGAGAGGCCGAAGTCGATGGCGTGGGCATATTTCAGTCCGTGGATGGCTCCGGTCACTTGTTCGGGCCTGAGCGATGGATTCTCCTTGAGATACATGTATTTATAGAGGAGCAGCTGGAGCGCCTTGTCCGGAATCTGTCGCAGGTAGTCCAAGTGGCTTTCGCTCTTGTGGCGGACGGGCACCTTTAGGTCGGCGTTGTCGACATGTCCGGTCTTGTAGTCAATCACTCTGACGATGCCGCCGAAACGGTCGATTCGGTCGGCACGACCTGCGATGCGGCATTTCCCGAAGGGAGTTGCCTGAAGCTTGCCCTCGGTTGTGATGATGGTCAAATCGTTGTTTTTCAGTTGGTTTGAAGTGTAGTTCAGGTAATTCACAATCTGCTGCTCGATGGTGACGTGGTTGAGGTAGTTGAAGCCAACATCGGGCAATCCGTTGGGCATGTTCTGCTCGATGGCTTGGGCCAGTTTCTGCTTCCATAACGGCTTGATTCTCTCGTCGAAAAGCGTCTTGTCGATGACTTGGAGTTTTCCGTCCTGAGGAAGATAGTCGGTGAAGAGAAATTCCAAGGTGTCGTGGATGACCGTCCCGATGATGTTGACACCGACATCCTCCTCGGTGCTGTTGTCCTCGATTTGGGCAACATATTTCAGGAAATACTTCAGCGGACAGTTGAGATAAGTCGACAGGGAAGAGGGAGACAAACCTTTTGCTTCATTTTCAATGAGATAGTGCAACCTTTGAAGTGTATCATCGTCTTTTTCTGCGCTGAGTGCCTTGACCTCGATGGAAGGCGTGGTGAGGCTCACGAAGCTCTCTTCATGGAAATGGATGTTGGCGTTTTTTGCCAATTCGTGTTTGATTTGTAGGATGAAACGACTGGCTTCCCCGCCTGATGTCTCTCCCAAGTTGTTGAAATAGAGGTATATGTCTTTTCCGTTTTGCAAGAGGTGATAGAAATGGTAGGCCACCACAGCCTGACTCTCGGCATAACCTGGTAGCCCGCATTCGCGACGGATGTATTGGGGGATGAAGCTGCCTTGCGACTTGTCGGGCGGCAAAATGCCCTCGTTGACGCTGAGCAGGTGCAAACGCTCAAAATCGAGGTTGCGCGTCTCCAACAGACCCATGATTTGCAGACCATCGGTGCTGCTGCTGTTGAGTTTCAAGGATGCACCCGTCGTTAGCAAACGATATAGGATTTCGAGGCTTTGCAAGTTGCTGATATATTTTGAGTTGCTCTCAACGATTTGTTGCAATCGGCTGACGATTTTCCCGATGCCACTCACTTGGTTGAGCAGGAAAACCGTTTCCTTTTGCCCTCCGTTTGTCTGTATCAGACTGGCCAAGAATTCCAGAATTGCATTGATGGAGTGCAGTGTTGTCAAAGGCGATGCCGGGCCATCTATTAGGATGATTTTGAGGAATTTCCGAATGTTGGGCATGTCGTTCATGGCCTCGATGTCGTTGTCCTCGAAGATGAACTTGCCCGAGTTGACGGCTTTGATTCGCCATTGGCTGAAGGCGGCTGTCTCATCTTGCGGGAAGACGATTTTGACGATTTCGAGTTCCATGAGATGGAGGACGGGCCAGATATACCAACCTTCGGCGGTGCGTTCAACGCCGTTTTCGGTGATTTTCCTTGTGATCTTATGGCGACGACGAAGTGAGAAATACTCTTTAATTAATTGGTTGACAGGTGTTTTTGCGAGTGGATAGCCCATTGAGACCTTGAAGTCATGGTAAGCCTCAGTTGCGGGAATGGCGTTCAGGGTGGGAATCAGTAGGTTTTGGTCGGCAAGGATGACGGCTTGGCCTTGACTTTGGTTTTCTTGTAATTTGGATTGCAAAGCCTTGGTCTGCAATGCGTTGCCGTTTGCGCTGATGACGTGGATGTGCTTCTCTTCGGTTAGCAATGCGTCGCCGACACCGTTTTTCAGCCATTCGGGATGGCGCGTCTGGTATTTTCGGGCGAAGAAACCAGCCTCATTGGTCGGGTTGTCGAGGTAATAGTGGTCGTAGTCGAAGAGGCTTTCCGCCCTACCGTTCTTAATTAAGGTGCTGACGATTTGCTCTTCCGTCTTGGTCATGGCGTTGAATCCGGCGAAGATGACTTTAGTTTCACCTAATCTGTTTAGCAAATCCTCTTCGGGTAAATTCGCTAAATGTCTGGTTATCATTCCGTAATAGCCTTTTCCCTTTGCCGAAAGCACTTCGTGAAGACGGAGATAATATTGGTAAAGCGAGTTGAAAAACCTAAGGTATTTCAGCTCTTTCTCCTTGGCTTTTTCCTCGTCGAAGTTCCAGAATTCCAATCTCTTGTTTTCGATGACGTAGTTGAAGACGTGTTGAGCATCGATTCCGTATTGGTCGATTTCGTCGAAGTCTTTGGCCATTTGTGAGGCTTGGCTACCAAAAACGCTGAGGTCGCTGCTTTGCTCGACGTGAAGCTGGGCGTCGATGGCGATAAGCTCGAAAAGGATTTCGATGTCGTCGGCGAGTTCGATGCCGCTCCATTGCGTGACGGCCTCCTCAATGGAGACCATTCGGGGGAGCCACAATATTTCTTGGCTTGTTTTCTTGAACTCGTTGCGCAAGTAGAAGGCGGCGCGTTTGTTTGGAAATACGACCGTAAGTTCTTGGTTTGAAAGGTCGTAGCGGCTCAGGATGTGGTCAGCTAACTTATGTAGAAAGGATTCGTGACTCATTTCGATTTCGTTTTTAGATGGTTTTCGGCTAAAGTCAATTGTTCAGGCTTGCCCAAATCGAACCAAAAAGCGGGTTGGATGGGCTTGGAAATGATGCGGTTTGTCTTGGCTAAAGTGAGATATAAGTCAATGACACTCTGAGGTTTGCATTCGAAATTGGCAAAGAGGTCGCTGCGGAAAATGTGCATCCCGCTGAAAGCCATCTCCTTGTACTCGCCGAAACTGTCGTAGACCCATTTGAAGCTGCCGTCGGCCTTGTTGCGCCAGCCAATGAGTTGGTCGTCGTCGCGGAAAAGCAGTTTGCGGTTGGTCTCTCGGTCTTGTGTGAATAACCATGCATCGTCCTTTGAATCAATGAATTGCTCGCTTAATTGCTTGAGGTTTACGTCGCTGATGATGTCGACGTTATGCACCAAAACGGCTTTTGCTCCTTTGAAAAACGGTGTGGCTTTGACGATGCCTCCGCCTGTGTCCATCAGTTGGTCGCGCTCGTCGGAAATCTGGATGTAGGCGTCGAAACGTTGGTGCATCATGAAATCAATGATTTGCTCGCCGAAATGGTGCACGTTGATGACGATGCGGCTGAAGCCTTGCGTAATCAAGTTTTCGATGCAATGTTGCAACAAGGGTTTGCCGTTCAGTTCGACCAAGGCTTTGGGCTTATCGTGGGTCAGCTCTTTGAGACGGGTGCCGAGGCCGGCGGCCAAAATCATGGCTACAATATCGTTGTTCATACGCTGCGTTCCTCCGTGATTTTGCGTTCTATATGATTCAGTTTCAAGTTGATGTCGGGATAGGTCGACTTAAGCCATTCGTAGATGGTTTGGGCGAAGAATACGCTTCTGTGTTGTCCGCCCGTGCAGCCAAACGAGACCATCAGGTTGCTGAAATGACGCTCTATGTAATTGTCAACGCTTTGGCTAACAATGGCTTTCACATGGTCAAAAAAAACGTGGACTTGCGGTTTGGCCATCAGATAGTCGATGACTTCCCAGTCGCGGCCTGTCTTGGTCTTAAATTCGGGTTCACGGCCTGGGTTGGGGAGGGCTCGACAGTCGAACACGAAGCCCCCGCCGTTGCCGCTGAAGTCGTTGGGATAGCCTTTCTTGAAGGAGAAACTGTTGATGGTTACTGTTAGTTTGGAGTTTAGAGTTGGTAGTTTGTAGTTAATAGTTGATAGTTTGGAGATGACGTTTTGGAGTTCGGGGTAGTCGGTTAGTGGATGGTTTTTGTTCCACACTGTCAATTCTTTCAGGGCGTAGGGAATGCTCTCGATGAAGTGCGATTTCTTTTGAATTAATCCTCTAAAACCGTATGCACCAAGCACTTGCAATAGTCTTAGATAGACGAAATAGGGTTGGTAAAGGTCGAATTTGATGGCTTCGGGATTCACATATTGCGCCAACTCCGTTTTGTAATAATCGATAAGCTCGTCGCGGACAGCCTGCGGGATTTGCGCCTTCACTTGGTAAAGCAGCGAAACCACATCGTAGTTCAATGGGCCTCTTCGTCCGCCTTGGAAGTCGATGAAATACAATTCGTTGTCCTTGACCATGATGTTGCGCGATTGGAAATCACGATACATGAAAAAATCGTTTGGGGCTTTGCTGACGAAGTCGGCGAAGGCTGAGAAATCCTTGTCCAAGCGCGTCTCGTTGAAGTCGATTTCCTCGTGTGGCTTCACGAAATAGTATTTGAAATAGTTCAGGTCGTCCAAAATGGCTTGTCGGTCGAAACTTGGGGTGGGGTAGGCTTTGCTGTAGTCAAGACCCTGATGCCCAATGTATTGGAATTTTACCAAATGTTTCAAAGCCTGCTTGTAAAGTTGGATGACGTTCTCACCCAAACCTCCAGCCATTAATGATTTCTGCACATGGGCAAACAAATTGTCATCCCCAAAATCGCTTTGCAAATAGCAGGTTTTATCTTCGTTTACGGCAAAGACTTCGGGCACGTTCAGCCCCAAGTCATGGAAATGTTGGCTGAAAGCTATGAAAGCCTCGTTTTCCTCCGTGTTTTCGCTGTAAGTGCCTATCACGCTGCGCTTGTCGGTGACGATTCGATAGTATTTCCTCGCCGAGCCTGATGCTGCGATGGGCAGGATTTCGATGGGCGTTTCCCCGATGGAATGGGTTAATTTGGCTAATATGTTTTGAATATCAGTGGTTTGCATAAACTTCTATTCGTTTCTTTGGTTACAAAACTACAAAAAAGATTCAAAATAAGGGAAATGTTGAGTGATTGGCAGAAAAACTCATGTGTTTAGTTGTAGTATTGAGAAAATTGTTTACTTTTGCAAAAGTAATAAATAACATTTTGATCAATAATTAAATCTACATTTATGGACTATAGTGGTTTAGATAATGGTGAATTGTCTCTGATTCTTGCAACAGAGATTATAAAGAAAGAAATTGATAATGATTGGAATTTTCCAGAAGGTGTGTCTGAAGCTACTCTTAGAACTGCATATAGTTTTTACCAGTATCTTCAAGACCCTGACACTTGTCATTAATAGGGAATTACTATTAGTAATAGAGTATCACAATTAGTTTTATTTTTTTTTATTGAACAAATGTGGTCAGTCTAAAGGTCGCAGTGTATTGTGCTGCACCTGTCAATCCACACCTTCGGCCTCCACATCAGCCAGCTCAGGTGAAGTAGAGGAAGAAGATTCTCTTAGGATAGGAATGTTTGTGAATCGCCCAACATGGGTTGAACGTTTGATAATTGGTTTGATGATTTGGATGCTTGGGTGAATTCTCAATCGAGAATCTGCCCTAATTTGGCTGATATAGCATTCATTATCAGCAATAGAGCAACTTTTTCCTGAAAGCTGATTTGTCTGGGCGGATAATAAACATCGGAAGGCATCAAAGACATGTCTATCATTTCGGCTTTGGAAAATAGGACTTCTATTTCTCCTTTTTTCCTTTCTTTGGTGTCGTCAGTGAAATTGTCGTTCTTTTCAATGGCAGCTTTGTACAAGGCTTTGTCATAATCGTAAAGTTGGTGCAAGTCGTCCCTCGTGAAAGGGATGGAGATGTTCAAGACAATGGCTGAAAACACAGAGTTCATGCATTTGGCTGCTCTTGGAAGGTTCTTTGCCGTCGTAGCTTGATACAGTGTCAGTTTGTTTGCTTCCATGTTATTTTGGTTTTGGCTCTGCAAAAATACACAAAATCCGTGGCAAAATGTATAATTATCGAAATATTTTGTATTTTTGCCACGCAAAAAGAAATTAAAAAAGTCAAAAATGAACACAATTACAGGCAGAAACCTGAAAGCCTTGCGTGAGGCCAACGGCTATACGCAAGAGAAAATGGCTGAATATCTTGGTGTTGGGCGTTCGGCTTACGCCAACTATGAGGCAGGCGAGCGCGAAACGCCTTTGGAAGTGCTACAAAAAGCTGCGGATTTGTTCGGCTGTGAATTGGCACTTCTCTTCGAGGAAGACGAAACGGCAGTCTGCAATATGCTGGTCTGCGCCTTCCGCGCTGATGACCTTAGCGCTGATGATATGCGAGAAGTGGCCTCGTTCAAGAGTGTTGTGTTGAATTATCTGAAGATGGAAAGGTTGTTTGGAAAATGAAAAAGCTGAACCTTGAAACGGCCGAAATCCTTGCAGGAAAGATGCGAAGCGAGTTGCTGCGTGTTTCCGCAAGGGAGCCGCTCAATATGAAAACAGCCCTCCGTCAATTGAATGTGATGACGCTCTATCGGCCCTTGTCCGATAAATTGTTTGGATTGTCGCTCCTGACTCCTGACAAGAAGCATCGATTCATGTTAGTGAACAGCAATTCGAGGCGGGGACGGCAGCACTTTACCATTGCACACGAGTTGTACCATATGTATTACGACGAGAATCCCCAGCCGCATTTCTGCGACAACTCTATCTATACCGATGCAGCTGAGAGGTCAGCCAACCTGTTCGCTTCCGCTTTGCTGATGCCGAAGGAGGGCTTGCTGAAAAACATTCCATCCGATGAGATTGTCAACAAGAGTGTCAGTATTGACACATTGCTTCGGATGGAGCATCTTTATGGGGCTTCGCATCATACTTTGGTGGTGAGGCTGAAGGAATTGCGCATTATCAGTCCTGTGTCAGCTGACGAGTTGTTGGCGATTTCGATTACGCAGGAGGCGGCTTTGCGAGGATATGATGTCGAACTCTATTCAAAAGGAAACGAGGGATTGGTCATTGGTGATTTTGGCTCCAAGGCCCGTAAGTTATTCGACGAGGAAAGGATTTCTGAAGGGCATTATCTCGAGCTGCTCAACCTAATCGGCTATGGAGAAGGTCAAAATCATACTGGATGCTGACGTGCTGCTCCATTTCTCCAAGGCCGGACGGCTGAACATGTTGCCGGAGATATTGCCGGAATATGAGCATGTCGTTTTGAGTACGGTATATGATGAGATTGGGTCTATTCAAAACCAGTTGGACAACCAAATCTTTTTTCTGAAGAACATTTCGAAGGAGACGTTTAATCCGATAGGGGAGATGATGATCGAATATGCCAGGCTTCTGCAGACTTTTGGCAAAGGGGAGAGTGCTTGTATGGCCTATTGCCGTTATACCCACAATGTTATCGGTAGCAGCAATCTGAAAGACATTAAGGAGTATTGTGAAAAACAGCAAATCACTTATCTGACTACGATTGATTTCCTGTATTATGCAATGAAGCGAGGAAAGATGTCTGCTGAAGAATGTGAGCAGTTTGTCAAGGATGTGGTGGCAAAAGGGAGCAAGTTGCCAACGGCGGATTTTGAACATTATTTGCCTAATAACCAAGTATAAAAGTTCGTTTTTGATTTGGTAATCTCATCAAAAATGTTTATCTTTGCAATTCTATAGAGAAGATATGAGCGAGGAACAATACATCAATTTCGACGAATATATCCGTCAGGGCGAGCCGCAGAAGAAGGCGCGTGCGGATGCTTGGCGCGTGGCCATTGGCTTGCAGGCCGTTGACGGGCTGAAGACTTCGGCCTACCTTCAGGAGACGGCCCGCCGCAACATCGAAGGCGACATCACCATCGACGAGGCCAAGGAATTGGTCAACCAGTATTATATCAAGAAAACAACGCACGATGAGGGCGATGCCAACGAGGAAGAGGCCGACAAGGTCTCAACGAACATCTCGAAATTGCTGCAAACCGACTCGTTCACTTATAGTGTGGCAGGCTTTGCGGCCATCCATCGAGCCATTTTCAATGGTGTTTTCAAACACGCTGGCCGTTTTAGGGACTATGACATCACGAAAAAGGAATGGGTTTTGCGTGGCGATACGGTGTTTTATGCCCATTGGGAGGATTTGCAGATGACCCTTCAATACGACTTGGACCAAGAATGGCAATTCGATTATAAGTCGTTGGAAAAGAATAGGTTGGTTGAGCATATCGCCAAGTTTGTGTCGGGGCTGTGGCAGATTCATCCTTTCGGCGAGGGCAACACCCGAACCACGGCCATTTTCACCATCAAATATCTGCGTTCGTTAGGCTTTGATGTGAACAATGACTTGTTTGAGCAACATTCGTGGTATTTCCGCAACGCGCTTGTCCGTGCCAATTATCGCAACGTGGCCAAAGGCATCGACTATGAACCTGTCTTCTTGGTGCGTTTCTTCCGAAACTTGCTTCTCGGAGAGGAAAACACACTGAAGAATCGCTATATGATCATCGATCCTCCCGAGGAATGGAAAATGCCGGAAACGGAACAAATACCCGACAACTTACCCGACAAGTCACCCGACAACCTACCCGACAAGTCACCCGACAAGTTACCCGACAAGTTGCTTCATAAGAATGTGAAAATCATTAGTTTATTGATGGTTGTCGGGTTGAAGGAAATGTCCATCAAGGAAATGCTTGAACATCTTGGCTTGAAGAATAGGGAGAGTTTCATGGAGGTGTATCTCAATCCGGCATTGAAGGAAAAGTTTGTCAGAATGCGCTATCCCGACAAACCCAATCACCCACGGCAAAAATACTTGCTGACGACAAAAGGCACGGTGTTGTACAACGAAATCATCTCAAGTCACTGATTCTTTCCACGGTTTTCCACCCAGACCCAGAGTCGCCACATCAGCCAGCCCCAAGCGAAGAAGAGGACGTAGAAAACCCATTTTGGTACGGCGGTTTGGTAGGCGCCTTCCTTGTCGATTTGTTGGTATTGCTCGGTGGGGATGTCGGCATAATAATATGACCCTGCGCCGAAGTCGTAGCCTTCGACGAGACCGAACTGGTTGGCCATGATCCAGCCAGCCAAAAACAAAGTGATTACCACCACGAGGATGGT
>CAMKAR010000050.1 GCA_946410535.1 uncultured Bacteroidales bacterium | reverse complement strand
GCCTCGATTTCAGCCAGTTCTGCCGCACAACATTGTTGGCTCAAGGCGAGTTCACTCGCTTCCTGAACAGCAATGACGACGAAAAAGCAGAAATTCTGGAGAAAATCACGGGAGTTGACATCTATTCGAAGATAGGCAAAAAGGTCTTTGAGGTGACCGGGAAGAAGAAAGAAGAATGGGAAAAAGCTAAGCAAAAGATTGAGGGCGTGAGCACCTTGGACGAGAAAGACATCGCTGCCAAAAAGGAGGAAATCGCCGGATACGACGCTCAGTTGACTCAAGTCAAGAAAGCAGGCGAGGAGGATAAGGCCAAACTGCAATGGATCAACACGGATGCTGACTTGGAAAAGGCTGTCGCCACTGCCAATCAGGAGCACCAACAGGCTCAAGCCATAGTGGATGGCGACGACTTCAAGAAAAAGGAAACACTGGTCCAACAGTGGAATGCCACGATAGAAGCCCGCAACTGGCTGGGAGCGATGAAGGTGGCTAAGGAATCTATTTCCCAAGGTAAAAATAAGATTGAAGAATGCGACAATACCATCAATAACGAAAGAAAGACGCTCTCGGAAACATTACAGCCGGCTTCCGATAAGGCACAAAAAGATGTCAACGAAGCACAGGCTGCCTATGAAACACAGGAAGCAGCGCTGAAGGAGCAAGAAACAGCGCTTGCCGAGCTCCATCTGCCCGAACTGCGCAAAGAACGCGACGCAGCCAAGGACCTGCAGCGAAACATCGCCACCACATACGAGCGAATTGATTCGTATAACAAAGAAAAAGAGCGCAGGGCCACCACCTCCACCTCGCTTGAAACCTCACTTGCCGAGATTGAAAAGAATCAAAAAGCCTCGGCGGCAATGGAACCACAGATCCACGATGCCAAGGTAATCATGGACGACCGTAAGGCTTTGCTCGACAAACAAAGCGACACCATCGACAAGTTTGCCAAGACCCTGCGCCAGAAACTGCACATAGGCGACATCTGCCCCGTCTGCCGACAGGAAATCAAAAGCGAGCTACCGCACGAAGAAGAATTGGCCCAACTCGTTAGTGGACTGAGAGAGGCTTACACCAAAGCCGAATCGGAGTACCAAGAGCAAGTGAGCAACAAAAACAAATTGGATGCAGTGATAAAGGCAGCTCAAGGGTCGTATAAGACGGCTAAGGAAGCCTTCGACAGAGACGACTCAGTCAAGGTGGCGAAGCAAAAAGTCATTGAATCCTGCAAGGCTTGTGGTTTTGAAACCATCGATGAAAGTACACCAGAAAAGTTGGCCGCATTGAAAACCGACACCGATGCAAAGCTTCAAGAACTTGAGGCCAAGATTGCAGATGGAGCTAAAAAAGAAGACGCTATCAAGGCACAGAGAACAGCCCTCGACAAGTCAAACAAAAACTTGGAGCAACTGAAGAAGACCGCGCAGAAGGCCGAACAAGCCATCAGCGACTGCAAAGGTAGAATTGCCATCGCCGAAGAGCTCAAGAAAAACACGGAACAGGTGCAGCTGAAACAAGCAACGGACACCTTCAATACCAACGACCAGCAATTGAGGGCCTTCCTTGGCACTCATCCAGACCTTGACCTAGAGCGACTGACCGCCTTGAATGCCCACTCTTCACAAAACATCAACGAGATCCAAGCCTTGCTTGTAGCCGACAAAAACAAAGTGCTTACCAAGAAAACCCTGAAAGATGAGGCTAGTCGGAAACTGGAAGAACACAGACAAACGAAGCCCGAACTGAAGGAGGAAGATTCCGTCGAATTGATGGAGGAGCGCATCAAGGACAATGAAAAAAAGATGTCTGACATCTCAGAGAAGAAGGGCGCCATCAACCAGGAGCTGAAGGCCGATGAAGAGAACAAGAAACAGCTTGGCCATTTGAAGGTAGAAGCCAACAAAAAGGAAGCCGATTATCAAAAATGGTCGCGCATGAATCAGCTCATTGGCGACTCAACGGGCAATAAGTTCCGTAAGATTGCCCAGAGTTATGTGTTGAACAGCCTCATCCATTCGGCCAACCACTATATGCGGACGCTGACCGACCGATACACACTGAAAGTGGTGCCTGGCACGTTCGTCATTTCGCTCGAAGATGCCTATCAAGGCTATGTGAGCCGTGCGGCAAGCACCATCTCCGGTGGAGAGAGTTTCCTCGTATCCTTGTCGTTGGCTCTTGCGCTCAGTGATATAGGACAACAGCTGGCAGTGGATACCCTTTTCATCGACGAGGGCTTTGGCACCCTCAGCGGCGAGCCCTTGCAGAACGCCATCAACACACTGCGTTCGCTCCACACCAAGTCGGGGCGCCATGTGGGTATCATTAGCCATGTGGAAGAGCTGCAAAGTAAGATTCCCGTACAGATTCAGGTGATACAAGAAGGAAACCTCTCGAGCAGCGAAGTGAAAGTAGTTACCATTGATTGACAGTTGGGAGAAAAACTTTTTTCACTCCCCCTGGTTGAAAAACCCATAGGTTTGTTCTATAGTATTATGTGGCAGGGCGCCACAGGGGTGTCTTTACCCTCCATTATCAACAAAATAACAATATTACTATGGAGATCCAGCAAGTCAACCAAACGGAATTCGCCGAAATGCTCAAGTCGGCTGGCAACGAAACCCACCAAACCACCTTTGTAAACGACGTGTGGTTCGAACAAGTCACCATTGGGGAGGTGACCTATCGTCACAAACTACTTTCGCTAAAAAAACTGAGCTCGGAACTGCTTTACAGAAAAGCTTTCGAGGCCAAGCCCTGCGTAGAACCGATTCGTTTACGTGTCCAAAGCAACGGTCCAATCGTGGCACTTGTTTTCAACACAAAGTGGACGGTGTATTATCATCTTATGGTCAACTCGAAAAGAGAAATGGCACAGGCCAAGGGCTTGGTAAACTTCTTCTCCAAGAGCCTCCTCCCAAAGACCGCCAAGCAACTGCAGGAAGCCCCTTCGGCTTCCTGCGCGGCCTGAAGCCCCTATCATTAACCCTAATACCACAATAGTATGACTAACATTATCACCTGGTATATCATCGGAATACTTGTCTCGGCCATAGGTATATTTTCGTACGAATATTTCTACCTCTATGACAAGGAGATTGAGTATATCTCAACCAAAGAAATCATCGAAGATGTGTTGCTTTCCTTCCTGTCATGGCTTATGGTCGTATGGCTCGTCATCAGCCTAATCCTTGACATGCACATGGGATGGACGTCGAAAGGATACGACCTGAACATCAAGAAAAAGAAAGGTGGTTAATTCTATATGATTATGAAGAAGTTGATACTACTAATTCTGTGGCTTATGTTTATAACGGGTTGTCAGACCCAAACCACAAGGTACGTCCATTACCACAACGAGCGCTTCGGTTTTGAGCTGGACTATCCCTCCTTCATGACGATGGATCCACCACCTGAGAACGGTGATGGCATCTCTTGTCACGGCAAAGGGTTGGAATTGACAGCCACCGGGTGCATGGACATGACCTGGATGGATTTGGACGACTCGGGCTTGACCCCCCGTGACCTTTATCCACAAGACGAGGTGTTTTATGTGCAACACGATATTGACGCAATTGGGACGGTTTACTACAAAAAAACAGCTCGTTTCCCCAACACGGACAACGGAGACATCATCCTCACGTTACAACTATCTTACCCACAAGGACAAGTTGACTCGGCAACAATCCATCATCTTTTGAAAAGCTTTAGCTTTCATGGCATTAATTAGTAATTTTGCAGCCTACTAAGATAATCATCAAAACAATAATAGATATGAGAAAAAACAATTTCGACCCTCAGGTCACCCTCGTAAAGAAACGCAATGCAGATGTGTTTCGCGAAACCACCGGCATCATCAAAGCGGGTTATTACACCACACCTTCGGGCAAACGCATCGCCCTCGACATGCAGCCGATGATTGACGGTGGTCGTTGCTACCACAAGGATTTAGGTCCTGTTGACGCTCCAAAATTGGAAAACAGTAGTGTTGTCAAGGTCGAAAAAGGCGACCGCCTCAAGGTGGCCGAGCAATTGGTCAAAGAGGGCTACAACCCAGCCCTGCTCAACTTCGCCAGTGCAGGACATCCGGGTGGCGGTGTGGAAACAGGTGCCCGTGCCCAGGAAGAGACCATCTGCCGGCGCAGCACGCTGACGCGCTCCATCTTCAGCTTCGATGGCAAGTATGCCGCTCGCTACGGCTACGAACACCGCGAAGGCAACAACTACCCCCTCTCCCGCTCGCTCGACTTCAGTGCGATCTATTCGCCCCAAGTCACGGTCTTCCGCGAAGCGGGTCCCGACTATACCCTGATGGAGGAGCCCTTCCAAATCGGCGTCATCACCAATGCCGCACTCAATATGAACGGCAGGTTTCCCATCCGTCTCACTCCCGATGGGCACATCCCTGAAGAGGGCAAAGCCATCACGCTCAACAAGATTCGCACCATCTTCCGCATAGGCCTGATCAAGGGCCACGACAGCCTGGTGCTGGGTGCCTTTGGCTGCGGTGCTTTCAAGACCCCGCCGCACGAGATGGCCCATCTCTTCAAGCAGGTGATGGAAGAAGACGAGTTCAAAGACCGTTACCGCCTCATCACCTTTGCCATCCTCAGCGACCACAACGACCGCAGCGGCAACCTCGCCGCTTTCGAAGAAGTGTTTGGCAGGAGCGACAGGGCATCCAAAGCCATGCAAAACGCCATGTCGAACATGGGTCTTGAAATGGAGGCTGTGGAAGAGATGAAAGACACAATCGTGGCCCTACTGAAACAAACTGGCAAAGAAGGCATTGACAACGTGGTGGAATGGATGGAACAGCATGGTTTTTTTGAATCCGTTGCTTCCATATCACACCACAACCACTTTTATGGTGGATTGGCCTCCCATTCCTTTGAAGTGTACAAAGAGGCCATGAAGCTGAATAGCGAACGCGAGAAGCCCTTGCCGGAGGATTCAGTGACGTTGTGTGCCTTGCTTCACGATCTTTGCAAGTCGGATCTTTATTATTACGACAGAGAAAGTCGTTCTACGAAGAAAAGAAAAGACATTGCGGCCCAAGGTCATGGCATTCGTTCTGTGAGGATTCTGAAGTCGTGTGGTCTGGCTTTGTCGCGCGAGGAAGAGTTGGCCATCTGGTGGCACATGGGCGAGCATGAGGAACCGTTCGATCACCCTGAGGTCTATGAATCCACCAAGAGCATTCCCCTTTGTAACTTGATTCGGAAAGCCGACCATGATATGGCTTTAATGAAAATGCCAAAATATCGGAGGTGAGGAGGCTCGTCGATGATGACTTATATGCAGAAAGACATTTTAAGCGAACTCCACCAAGAAGCAGAGGGGGCCGTTCTATTGGACGGTGAGTCACAACCCAGCAGGTATGCCCGACTATGTGTATTGTGGCCATAGGTCACACCGAGCTACATCAAACAGGGCCAATCCTGACAACATGAGGTTGTATTTCGATTGGCCTAGCTACCAGTTTATGAAGCTGGTTATGGGTTATCCTATGAGGTAGTAATCTATAAGAATTTGCAAAGCATTATTGGGAATAATGAAAAAAACAATTATCTTTGCAGCGGGCTGAAAGGATTGCCCTAACGGGACTTCGGCATCCTGACAACTCAAAACCAAGAAAATCAAGTATAATTAGAAGTCCCGTTAAAGTTGATGGTAATCGTTATGGACCATCGCGACGTTACATTCAATGACTTATACAAACTTGACCTCGACCTCTTCAAGAAGATTTCCGAAGAAATTACCTCTGTAGCAAAGTATTCGGAAAAGTACAAAAAGCAATCCTACACTATTGTCTTTGAAAGAATAGAGGAAGAAGTTCTCTCATTGTTGGGTGAAGAAGACGAGCATAAGATGAAAGAGTTCCTGGATGATAACAAAATAAAATATGAATATGCAGATATTAAATGTTATTGATTAATTACCACACATCATGATTACATCTTTCAATTCATTGTGCTTCTTCTCAAACCATTACGACCTTTTGGAGACCGGGAGCGCCACCCCCTCTGAAACCGCATTGTGGTTTCGCAAGAAATTTGCGGAGAACGAGGCCAAAGCCAAGGCGTTCTTTGCGACGAAAGAACGCAAAAAGTATTACCTTTTTTCGGGAATCACTCCCGAGGATCATGAAACGAGCTTCTCATACCCCTTTACTGACGAGGAAGTAGAACGAGTCAAAAAGCTAACCGTTGAAGCATACAAAGCTTATATCGGAGACGACTATGACGAGAATTGGGCCAACACTTTTGAAGATATTTGCCAAGATTGTGAGCTCCAACAGCTTGAAGGTATCAATCCCGAACTTGATGAGCTAATTTTTTATATTTACGATAGGGCTGATGGTCCATTTACGCTGCATAGCATTGACTTTAAACAGGCTCACTATGTCTACAATATGACCTACCAAGAATTAGGGAAAGAGCCTCAAAAAGTTAGGGCACATCTCACCGATGAGGAATACATATATCTGCTCACCTGGCGGCTGGTCCACGAAAGTTTTAATTTTAACCGATTACTGCTATATCGTCCGGAGCTAGCCCAAAAAATTAGCGTTCAATTTGATGGCTGCAACTACGATTATAATTGTGAAAGCGACAACCCATATCTCATTGTTTTTGACGAAGTGAATGCCGATGCTGAAGCCATTAATGAAGAAGCCAAATAATCCTCGGTGTATTTCTTAAAGAGAGGGCGGTTTTGTTGGTCCGTGCCATAGTCTGTTTATCGGTATTGTTTAATGTTCAATAAAGTTTTTTGCCTTGATTTTTTTTGGCACAATATTTGATAATAAGAAGACTTGTTTTAATCCAGTTACATATGATAAACAACTCTACCAGGCAGCAAGTCGAGGTCTTGCTCAAGCATTCAATGTGGAAACTCAATTCAGAGGAACTGTTCATCACCCATTGTTATTTTGGATTCTTTGACCATAGGGCAATGACCAAAGAGGAAATAGGTAGAAAACTAGGCATCGACTCAAAACAGGTTATTAATCAGTTACATACGATTATGAAAAAACTGGTTGGACCTATTGAGTATGGTCCTTTCGCAGCCTAAACCAAGGGACTACTGGCAAAGTTTGCGCCAAAAACAAGTATCTTGGCGCAAGCTTTGTCAAGCTAAAGCCAAACCACACCATTAATAAAGATTATGAAAGACACCATGACGGTGGCAAAGTATCGTGGGGAACTCCTGGGACTACCCAACTCCAAAGAACGGAGAGAAAAATAAGCGGCCTTTCTTTGTGCCGTCATGTATAGAATTCCATTGATGAAAAAAATATCAATTTTGAAAAAAGAACTCCAATTAATGTTGAATGATCCTACAATTGGGTTTATTAGTATCCGAAGACCCAGCCTCTCACTCACAAAGTTAAGTGTTATGAAAATCATCGATACTGAACACGACTTCAAGCACCCTGAAGGAAAAATCCAACTGTTGAATGGCAGTGCCATTGACTGCTATCCTTTGAAACAGCCAGCAGCACCTCAGAGCGACGCAGAAAAAGAAGAAGAGGAGAAACTGTTTTTAAGCAACGCTTTCAGGTTTCTGCAATACAGAAACAGGATCATGTCAGACAGCCGCATGTTCCTCTGTCCCGTGCCCATCCAAAACGGAATGGCCTACACGGGGACAAGTGGATTCCAACACCCCACCTTGGGCGTTTACCTAGAATGGTGGCTCAACTGCGAACGCGCCTTGACTTGCGATGAACACGGGACGAAAATACTGGTTTACCAAATTGCTGGCAGCCCTTTGTCGGGTAGCAACCGCTGTGGCGTTGTCGACACAAACGGCAAAACCGAAATGGAATATGTCTTTTCGTTCTCGTCGCTGTGGTCAAGCTTCATAAGGATCAACAGCCGTTATGACAAGGCCAAGAGCCTGTATCAGGCTTACTCGTTGAAACAGGTAGTTGAAATCTTGGACAAAGAGAACCTCTCCTTGATTGACGACAAGGAAATGGAAATCCTATATCTTGAGAGTGCTCTATTCCGACAACAAAAAGACATGGCCAATGAGATGAGACAATTGGAAGCCAAGATTGACATGCTCAAAACCAGCTTGTTTCACGAACACCGCGTCGAGCTGAAAGCCATCATGGACACCTATGAAGAGAAGAAAGAGAAGAAAGAGCAAAGAGAAAAGGAAATTGCCGAAGAGCGCAAGGAACTGCATAGGAAACTGAAGTCAGGCGAGATCGACAACAAGCAATACCAAAAGCAACTCACTCCATTGAAAAAGGAGAAGGAAAGCAACGAATATATGCTGCGAGAATATCGTAGAGAAGCGCTTCGGGCTTTGTTCCCCAGACTGTGGTTCATCACTATCGGGGACGTGGAAAAGTTTTGTAGCGGCCTCAAGCATGCGTCAAACGAGGAAGAGCCAGGATGATTTTGTGGATCAAATACCATATTTTCTCTCTCACTTTTACTTTTTGACACGATTATTGATAGACAAAGTTTCGTCTTTAAAAAATATAGAATATTATGAAAAAAGAAATCTTCACCTTGTCGGTTGCCGACGCCAACGAAAACAACGTTTCCCTGAACCTCGCAAGCGCCTTTGGCGAGAAGTCCGTCACCTTCACCGTCTTTGATAAAGAAGGCAAATCCTGTGCCACAACAGTGTCTTCTCTTGACGTTCAAAAGGTCATCGACTTCCTGAACCATCGCCTGAATGCCGTGGAGGAAACGCCAACGACCTACGGGCCTTCTTACACTCCTACCGGCGTGGGGCTCTGCGTTTTTGACTATCAAGGCAAACTTCTCGATACCTATTACAATCCGGAGAGCCTTGCGCGAGGTATCGAAGGCTACAGCTACGAACAACTGGCTGAGGCCTTTGGTGGCGACAATGTCATTTATGTGGTTTTCACTCTTTACGATGGCAGTGTTGGTCGCGACACACTTATCCGAGTAATGCAAGCCTGCGTGCAATTGCAAGCTCGTTTTATTGTCACCGGCGAGCCTGTCTTTTGTAGCCGCATGAGGCTGGATGATGTGGCCCAACAGATAGGCCTTGACCTGACCATCGTGTCGCGTTGTGCCCGCGAAGATTCCAAAACAAAAGCAGGTGTTCGCGTTTATGGTCCACGCCAGACCTTCACCCTCGACAACAAGGTCAGCACGCTAGAGCGTCCATCGCTCTTCGACGAAGGCATTTCCCGCTACGGTTTTCCTGTGTCACGCCTTGAAGTGTTGGAGCGTATCAAAACCTTGATTGACAAGGAGAACAAACACAAGCCCCTGGGCGATTTGGCTCTTTGCGACAACCTGAAAGAAATGGGCTACGACATTGAACGTAGGACGGTGGCGAAGTATCGTGGAGAATTGTTGGGTTTACCTAATTCGAACGAACGGAGGGTGAAGTGATTCGCCCTCATCAACATTTGCTTCAATAAAAAGATAAGCTATTAAGAAAAATAGTATTTTTGCAGAGTTAAAACAAACGAAACGCACTACTTTATAGTTGGTTCATACGTTTCTGAAATGCAATATTAATTAAATCGAAAAATATGGCAAGAATATACGACAATATAGACACCAAGTTTTCCAATGGATTGCAAGGCATCATCACCAATGTCGGCGTGAAACGGGTGGATTTCTGCGTTGGCTATTTCAATCTCCGTGGCTGGAATCTTGTGGTTGAGCAGATCGATACGCTCTCAGGTGATTTCGTTTACGAAAATGACGAACGTGTTTTCCGCAAATGTCGCTTGCTGATCGGAATGCATCGGCCTGCCGAGGAATTGATTCGGGAATTGTATTCTGAAAAGACATTGCCCGACGCCAACTATGTCGCCCAATGCAAGTTGGAGATAGCACGTGACTTCAAGAGACAATTGCAGTTGGGTCTGCCGACTAAACAGGATGAGTTCATCCTGCGTCGCCTCTCTGCGCAGATGAAGGATGAAAAGGTGTGCGTGAAGCTCTATCTCCGCGAGCCCCTTCATGCCAAACTGTATCTTGCCCATCGGCCCGATGACAATTTCAACAAGATACAGGCCATCATGGGTAGCAGCAATTTGACCTATTCGGGTTTAACCAAGCAGGGCGAACTGAATGCTGAGTTTGGCGACAGCGACAGCGCTGAGAAACTATCCCGTTGGTTTGATGACCGCTGGGAAGACAAGTTCTGCTTGGATATC
>CAMKAR010000049.1 GCA_946410535.1 uncultured Bacteroidales bacterium | reverse complement strand
TTTTTTTGTATTTTTGGTACTTTTGCATGTCTTTCGACCGCTCGTGATTTGCAATCCGCCAGCCACGAGTATCAGCATTTGCAATGCGAAACCATCCAAGCTATGAATATGCGCCAATATAAAAAACTGGCGGCCAGTGGAATGCTGACCGCCAGTTTTGGTTTTGATGATATAAATGAAACTCAATTGTTATTGGTCACAAGACGAACGGCAAAACCGAAATACCCGTTCTTCCGAATTTGCCATTCGGGAGCAGCAAGTATCAGCATTTGCAAGGCGATAAAAGTCTGCTACAGCAGCGGTGTCATGTAAAGTGGCAGATAGGCGATGCCTGCTTCTTGCTTGTAGTCGGCAGCATGGAGCACCATCGGCGAGATGATGCTCTCGGCGTATGTTGTCGTGCACTTGTTGAGCGACGACAGCGTATAGTTTTTCCCGCTCTTCACTTCTATCGGGATGATGTTGTGGCGGCTTGTCACCTTGCTTTTCAGCAGCAGGAAATCTATTTCCATGCGCTCCTCTTTGTTTGCCGACGCTTGGCTGAAGAAATAAAGGCTATGCCCAGCGGCTGCCAGCATCTGTGCCACGATATTCTCGACCAACATGCCGACATTGGCCTCCAACTTGCCAAACAAGAGCTTGCGGTAGATGTCGGAAGCCACGATGCCGCGCTCGTCGAAGGCTTGGCTGACGAGTAGTCCCGTGTCGTTGAGGTAGCATTTGAGCGTAGTGCGGCTTTCGCTGCAAAAAACACCTTTTTGAGATTTTCGGCTTATTCCACCACCAGTTTCCGCGTCACCACGCTGCCGCCGAGCATCTGGATGGTGTAGACGCCTGCGGGCAGTTGGCTCACATCGATGGTGCGCTGGCCTTCGACGGTGAAGAACAACACCATCTGTCCCTGCATGTTGAGCACCATCACGCTGACGGCGCCCTTGTCATAGTCGGTGCGAATGGTGATTTGGCTCTTGGCGGGGTTGGGATAAATCTCGGCGGTGAAAGTTTCTTTGGGTTGCTTAGGATGTATGCTGGTAAGGATTTTCTGGTTGTCGCTGTAGGTGACAATTTTGCCCGATACGCGCAATATTGGATTGTCGGGGGCGGCACATTCGGTGCAGGTGATGCCATCATGGCATTCGGGATGGTTGGGATGGCAGACGTCCAAGTAGTTCGGGTCGAATTGGTAGGACAACTCAACACAATCGCCTGGGAAAACATTGAGTACATAGTCCCATACCATGGCGATGCTGCCGGGGCACCATCCGCTGCGGTTGTAGGTCCAGGTGCCGTTCTGTGGCTGGCAGCCAGCGGGGTTGGGCGTGCAGGTGCGCCACAGGTGTTGGTCGAAGCTGACGTATCCATTCTCGAGGATGTGATGCGTGGCTTCGTAGAACTCGGCGGCATTGCCCGTGTTGAAGGAGTTGTTGGTTCCGCTGCTCCAGTTGTGGCCGGTGGTGGTGAGCTTGAGTTTGGCAAGAAATGCATCTTCGCTCATTTGGTAATTTACTGAAGGAACGGGCTGCTGGTTGGCGTAGTCGCCGAAGGGGTATGTGCCAAACCAAACCTCATCCACATCAGCATAGAGGAAGTCGGGAGTGCCACCTGTGAAGCTGAAAATCAAAGTGGGATTGTAGCCGCTGCCAGCCCAGCTCTCCATGTAGAACTCAAGCTCGACCAAGCCCTGTAGCAAAGAAGTGTAGTCGGTTACGTCCACGTCGTCTTCGCATTGCACGCCGAAGGGGGTGATGTAGCGGAACAGCTCCATCCATTCGCCACGGTAATTCCTGATTTTCACGCCACCCACACGGTCGTAACCATCGCAGTCGTTGTTGACGCAAGTGTGGTCGTAATGGGCCAGAATCTCGCTGAACGCACCCACATGCGATGGAAACACATACTCGCCTTTGGCGCTGTGATGGGTTGGGTCGCAAATGAGGTCGCCATTCATCGTCACCACGTCCAGGTGGTTTTCAACCGGGAATTTTATCGTAAAAGCGTTGCTGACCGTTGTCACTTTGTTGCCGCTTTGGGTCACGTTGACGGTCATGTCAAAGTCGCCATAATTCGAAGGCGTCCAGAAACCATAGTAATAACCGTTGTCGGGGTCGTCGGGATAGTCGGTATGAAGGGCGATGTCCTCGCCATCGATGGTGGCGGTGATGTCGGTGAACTTGATGACTTCAGGATGCTCGATGTAGGCTGAGACAACAATCATAAACGGGGATATGTCACCATCGTTTTCACCTAAATAGACATTGGTGCCATCGTAGGGGCGACGAATCGTCACTTCAGGGTCGTAGGCATACGGATCGACCACTTCAAACGTCTTCACCACATCGGGAGCAGGCAGCCAGTTTTCATTGCCGGATTGTGTGGCTTTCAGTTTGACGATGCCCGTCTCGCCTGTCAAGGTCAGGACGTTGCCGCTGATGGTGGCGGGACCTTCCATCATCTCGAAGCTGACGGGCAGTCCGGAAGAGGCTGTGGCTTCGAGCGTAATCGGTTGGTTGAAAGTCAATTGGTTGGGTATGTCGGCCATCTCGATGAGCTGCGCGTTGCCGTCGGGCTGCTGGCGAACCAGAAGGTTGTCGAAGCCGCCCGTGCCGCCTTGCGAGTGGAAGAAGAGTCCGTCCCAAACATGGTAGTCCAGCTTGTCGCCGCTGCCAGGTGTGAGGTTCATGCACACGTTGGTGCAACCTGCCATCTGGAGCCATTCGCCCGTGCAACCGGGTTTCACGAACACCGTCACCGCCCCTGCGCCGTCGTAGGCCCCGAAGTCGAACGACATCTTGTAGCGGCTCCAGCCGCCTTGTTCGTAGTCGAAATCGACAGTCGTGCCGTCGGGGAGGTACACCCTCGAATGGCCGCTGTCGCCTTGGCTCTTCACGAAGAGATAGACGCCGCCGTCGCTGTCGGTCATGCCGGGCAGGATGTGTCCGTCGCCGTCAGCGTCGAGGCCTACGCCAAAGAAGGCGCCCCACCAGGTGCGGTTCATGTCCATCTCGAGGTCCATGATGCCGCCGTTCTGGAAATTGAAGTTGAAGTTGGGCGAGGCCTTGCGCGTGGCCGTGCGTCCCACGCCCGAGCCGCCATAAGGATACCAGATGGCGAGGCTCTCGTCGGGGGCCATGTCGGAGCCGCAAACGTAGCTGACGTCGAAGTCTTGCGACGAGGTGGCGCTGTGGTAGTGTGTCAGCCAGCCGTCTTGGCCGTTGAGGTTTTGCGAGCCTTCAGCGAGGCTGTTGAAGTCGTAAACGTATTCCACTTGGGCGCTCAGCGCGAGGGCCAGCAGGCAGAACAATGCGAGTAATGAGGTTTTCTTCATGGGACGATGTTTATTACGGGTCCTTCGACAGGCTCAGGAACCCTGTTTGACATTAGATTTTGGGGACAAAAATAACAAATCTATTGAAGATGGGCGCATTTTTGGAAAAATTCGCTATTTTTGCCGTTTCTTAACAACAACTCGAACGATGAAAAAACTGTTTTTATCTATCACGCTTTTAGCATGTTTGGCTGCCTTCAACGCTTGCACAACCGATGTCGAACTCTATGCCGACTACAAGGAAATCCCTGTTGTCTACGGTTTGCTCGATGTCTCTCAAGACACCAACTATGTTCGTATCAACCGCGCTTTTTCGGGCAGCAACGACAATCCTATCAATGCCCACGAAGTGGCTTTGATTGCCGACTCGTCCAATTATCCAGGCAAGCTGAAGGCTTATCTCGCTGAATATGTGCAAGGTTATGGCGGCCATTATGAATCCACGGGCCGTACCTTGGAGCTTGACACCATTACGATTCACGATAAAATGGAAGGAACGTTTTACTCCCCCGACCAAAAGGTGTATTGGACGAAAGAACGCTTGCAGGTCAATAATGGAGAGAACAAGTACAAATACAAGCTTTATGTCCATTTGGACAACGACACCGTTACGGCCGAGACCAACTTGGTGGGCGGTGAAGGCTTCAAGATTACGACGGGTACGCTGAGTTTCATGGCCGAAGAAAACGACTTCACGTCGCAAATCAAGTTTACGCTTGCCGCCAATGCTGTTTTCTACGACATGAGAATGGTGTTCTACTATCGCGAATCCGTCAATGGCGGCCCCATGACCGAAAAGCAGGTGTCGTATTCGTTTGGCGCCAAGGCCCAAAGTGAATTGGGACATGATAACAACAGCAATATCTATTATGTGTCATACGACCAAAACACGCTTTTCCACCTCCTGGAAGAAGCCATCGGCGGCGACACCATCATCGACCCGAACCATCCTAACGTGGTCAGGTACTTTGACCCGAAACCCATGAAAGTGTTTATGTCGGCTGGCGGCGACGAGCTTTACACCTACATCCAGGTGAACCAACAGACCGGCTATTCGCAGTCCATCCCCGACTACACGAACGTCATCGGCGGCTATGGCGTGTTCTCTTCGAGGATCAATCTGACCAAGGACATGGCAATTTCGTCGAGCGCCCAGAGAGACCTCTATGCCAAGTCATGGGGTTTCGTCGAGCAATAAATTATTTACCAAATTCAAGTTTTATGATTCGTTCAATGACAGGCTACGGCATTGCCGAGCAAACCTATAATGCCAAGAAAATATCAGTTGAGATCAAGACGCTCAACAGCAAGCAGCTCGACCTTCAGGTCAAGGCACCCAACGAATTGCGTGCGGCTGAGTTGGAGCTTCGCAACCACATCGCCTCCAAGCTGCAACGCGGCAAGGTCGACATGGTGATCACAATCACCGACACCGATCTGACCCAAACCTACCATATCGACCAAGACATCGTGGAAGCTTATCTCGACCAAATCAAGGAGATTTCGAAGAATTTGCATATTGCGCCGAGTGACGACATGGCCGGACTGCTCTTCCGTATGCCCGGCATCTTCAACGTTCCGGTGACGAGCTACGACGATGACTTTATGGGCAAAGTGGATGAGACCCTCGACCAAGCCTTGGAGCTGGTCGATGGCTTCCGCATTCAGGAAGGCCAGACCTTGAAGAAAGACCTGCTGCATCGTGTCGACTTGATCCTCAACCTTTTGGAACAAGTGGAGCCTTACGAGAAGAGTCGCCACGACGTCATCAAGCAGCGCATTACGAAAAACCTTGCTGAGCTGACCACTTCGGGGCAATACGACGAAAACCGTTTTGAGCAGGAACTTATCTATTATCTCGAAAAACTCGACATCACCGAAGAGAAAGTGCGCCTGCGCCAACACTGCAACTACTTCAACGAGAGTTGCGACGACGACCAGGCGGGCAAGAAACTCGGCTTCATCGCCCAGGAGATGGGCCGCGAAATCAACACCCTCGGCTCAAAGGCCAACGAGGTGAACATCCAGAAAATCGTCGTCAAGATGAAGGACGAACTGGAGAAGATCAAGGAACAGGTGTGTAATATTTTGTAATGGCATATGGCTTTTGGCCTCTGGCTTCTGGCAGCCCCTCCCCAGAGCGTCATTGCGGACCTGATTCGCAATCTCCTACAGACAAGGAAGGCTGCCAAGAGCCAGTAGCTAGTAGCCAGAAGCAATAAAAAACAACTATGAAAAAGGGAAAACTTCTGATATTCAGTGCGCCTTCGGGTTCCGGGAAAAGCACGTTGCTCAACTATGTGATGAGCCAGATTCCCGAAATGGCGTTCTCCGTTTCGGCCACCACTCGTCCGCCACGAGGCGAGGAGGTGAACGGACGCGAGTATTATTTCCTCACGATGGAGGACTTCAAGCGCCGCGTCGAAAACGGCGAGTTCCTCGAATGGGAAGAGGTCTATCCGGGCCGTTGCTACGGCACCTTGCTCTCCGTTGTCGAGAAGATGCAAGCCGAAGGCAAGCATGTGGCTTTCGATGTCGACGTGTGTGGCGGCGTGAACGTCAAGAAACACTACGGCGACCAAGCCTTGTCGGTGTTCATCCAGGCGCCGTCGGTGGAGGTGCTGCGCGAGCGGCTTATCAACCGGAAGACCGATTCGATGGAGGAGATAGAGAAACGTCTCGCCAAGGCCGCCTGGGAGATGGAGTTTGCCCAAGGCAAGTTCGACCGCACGGTCATCAACGACGACCTTGAGACTGCCAAACGTGAGATTTTGGATGTGGTTCAGGCGTTTTTGAAAGAATGAAGAAAATCGGCATATACTCAGGCTCGTTCAACCCCATCCACCACGGCCACGTGATGTTGGCCAACTATCTCGTCGAGTTCTCCGACTTGGACGAGCTGTGGTTTGTGGTGTCTCCTCAAAACCCGCTCAAGAAAAAGGAGGATCTTTTGGACGATGACGAACGGCTGAAAATGGTTCAGCTTGCCGTGGCCGACGACCCACGTTTCAAGGTCAGCGACATTGAGATGCACCTGCCAACACCTTCTTATACCATTAATACACTGACTGCACTGTCAAGGCAATACCCTGACAACCAATTTGTTTTCATCTGTGGGATGGACAGCCTACAAAACTTCAAGAACTGGCGCGAATACCAGAAAATCTTGGACAATTACGAGTTGCTGGTATTTCCGCGCGAAGGCTATGATGGCGGCGAGCTTATTAATTATCCTTCGGTGACGGTGCTGAAGACCCCGATTCTGGAGATTTCGTCCACTTTCATCCGCCAGTGCATCAAGGAAGGGCGCGACATGAGGCATTTCATGCCGGAGAGGGCTTTCAACTATTTGAAACAGAATCGGTTTTACTTGTAGCAATCAAATTCGTTAGGTCGATAAACTCCTGCACCGAAAGTTGCTCGGGCCGTTTGTTGAAGACCTCGTTTTCGATGATTTCAGGGCTGAGCATCGGGCGCAGCGAGTTGCGCATGGTCTTTCGCCGCTGGTTGAAAGCCTGCTTGACGACGCTCACAAACAGCTTTTCGTCGCAGCCCAAGTCGGTCGTGGCGTTGCGCCGCATCTTGATGACCGCCGACTTCACCTTGGGCGGCGGGTTGAACACGTTCTCGTTGACGGTGAAGAGGTATTCGATGTCGTACCACGCCTGCATCAGCACGCTAAGGATGCCATAGGTCTTGCTGCCTTCCTTGGCGGCCATGCGCTCAGCCATCTCTTTCTGCACCATCCCGACCACTTCAACGACTAACTCCTTGTATTTCAATACCTGGAAGAAGATTTGACTGCTGATGTTGTAAGGGAAATTGCCGATGATGGCCATGTTTTGTTGCCCGAATCGGCTGAGGTCGGCACGCAGGAAGTCGCCCTCAATCAGCTTGTCGCCAAGCATGGGAAAATGTTTTTGCAAATAGGCGATGGACTCCTTGTCGATTTCGATGACGTGGAACTTGTCCAATATATCTTGCACCAAATATTGGGTCAACACGCCCGTGCCTGCGCCCACTTCGATGACGCTTTCCACGTCGGGCGACAATTGCTCGACGATGCGTTGGGCGATGTTCATGTCGGTCAAAAAATGCTGGCCTAAACTCTTTTTCGGTCTAACTTCTTGCATGGATTTCTTTTTTTGGGGCAGCAGGGGTTTACACCGCCTGCCTATTATCTGTCGTCCCTACGGGACTTCCCACTAACTCTAAACACTCAACTTATAGTTTCCGGTAGTTCTTCTTCGCTTGGGCGGTATAGATGCTTGTTGGGTATTCGTCAATCAGTTTTTCGTAATGTTGCTTCGCTAGTTCTTTGTCTTTCAGTTCGTTTTGCTCAATCAATGCAGCGTGCATCAAAGCGGCATCGGCCATGTAGCTGTCGGGATGTTGCTCCACGATTTGCAAGAACAGCTGCTCAGCGGTTTGGAAGTCTTTCCGCTTTTCCGCAATCTCTCCCTTACGGAAAAGGGCGTGCGGCTTGCTGACGTAGTTGCCCGTGGCGATGATATCGTCAAGCAGGGTGATGGCTTCGTCTTTGCGTTGTTGGTAGATGCGGTAGTCGGCCCGCGCCAAACGATTAAGCTCGTTGCCGGTGGTGTCGGCTTCGAGGTTGTCCTTGATGACGAGCGAGAGCGTCATGGCATCGTTGGCGATGAGCTTCGAGGTGGCGGCCTTCAGCACTTTCAGCTGGCTCTCGGCCCATTCGTACTCGCCGATGAAATAGCGCAGTTGTGCGTTCTTGTAGCGGGCTTCGTGGCCGAGCGGGTCTTCCTTGAGGCTCTTGTCGACTTGGCTGTATAGCAAGGTGGCTTCCCACACCTCGTCGTTGCGCAGGTAGATGTCGGCGAGTTTCAGCTTGAGCGTGGCCTGGTCTTGCTTTGCGCCGATTTGCGTAATCGATTGCTGGAGCAGGCTGATGGCCTCGTCGCTTTGGTCGAGTTGGTAGGCCATGATGTCGGCTTCCGTCAGGGCGAGTTTGGTCAAGTCGTTGGTGTTGACATCGTTGTAGGCCTCCCTGATGCGGTCCACCAAGCGGTTGTAGGCTTTTGTGTCGGTGCTGTTGGTCGCCAGCAGTTTCTGGTAGTCGGCCTTGATGATGCCAGCGAGGGCTTGTCCGTAAAACGGGTCGCTCTTGCCTTTGTCGGTGATGTAGGCATAGCCTTGTCGCGCAATGTCGAATTGCTTGTTGTTGAGGCAAATGCTTGCTAAGTTATAGATTTGCGCGTCTTGGTCATGGGTTTTTCGGTCGATGCTTTGGCATTGTGCCAAGGCGATGTCGTAGTCTTCCTGTTGCAGGGCAAACCAAACCATCAATTGGGCAAATTCGAGGTTGTCGGGTTTCTGTTGCGTGTGTTGCAGCAGCGCGATGCGCATTTCGTCGGCGATGTTGTTGTTGACGTCGTAGAAGAGAAGGGTCTGCAAGCGGTTGCGGATGTTGTTGTATTGTCCGGGATGGGTCTCCAACTCAAGGAGATAATAGCGGAAGGCCTCTTGGTAGTTGGCCATCGACTGGTTGATGTAGGCCATGTCGAGGTAGAAGGTCTCCTTGCCGTCGAGCAGCTTGTTGCCTTTTTCGAGTATACCGAGGGCCATGTCGAATAAGGCTCGCGATTGGAAGGCATAGCTTAGGTTGCGGATGACGGAGCCGTTGGGCGCCAGGTCTTTAACGACTTCGTCGAAGCGTTTCTTGGCCCTGTCGGTTTTGCCTTGCAGGGTGTAGACGTAGACGAGGTCGGCGATGCCTTTGCTGTTGTTGGGGTCCTTTTTCAGGTAGTTTTTCAGTTCTTTCTCGGCCTTGTCGTAGTCTTTCAGCTGGACGAGGCATTCGACGTATTGCTGAAAGTGGTATTGCAACGAGGCTTTCTCGTAGAGGGCGCGATAGAGGTCGCGGGCTTTCTCGTAGTCGTGTTCGCGGAAGTATTGTCCGGCCAATTGCTCGTCAATCTGGATTTGCTCTTTTTGTTGCGCATCAATCCGTTTCCCTCTGGGTGGGGTGGTGATTTGGGCATGTGCCTGAAGGAGAAACAGGTTGACAATCAGGAAGAAAATCCAGCGTTTGTTCATGGCAGGGTAGGGCTTACTTCTGTTTCTTGAGGTTGTTCAGTCTTGTGCGGCAGTTGCTGAGGCGGTCGTCGAAATAGGCGACTTGGCTGCTCAGCTTGTCGACATGTTGGGCCTCGTCGGCAAGGTAGATTTCCACCAACGAGTCGTTGAGGTAGTGGCTCTCGGCGTCGGCTTTGAGGCGGTCGAGTTGGAGCAGGGTCGAGTCGATGTCGGCTTCCATGATGGGCTTGGTGGCCTTGAACTGCTCGATGTAGGCGCCAATGAGTTGCAGCTCCTCGAAGGCTTGGTCCACCTCGTCGGGGTGGAGGTATTGCAACAGCGAGTCGTAGGTCAAAAAATCCTTTTCGAGCTGAGCCAAATATCGGCTTTCTATCTTGTCCAAGGCTTTGGCCTCTTTCCTGACTTGGCTTTGCAGCGTGTTGATCTTGGTGGTGCTGCCCTTGGGCTGGCAGCCTGCGAGCAGGAGCAGTGTGGCGAGGCCGATGATGGTGTTTCTGACCTTATGGAGATGCATGGCTATGTGTTTTGTAAGGGTTGCAAAGATACGCATTTTGGATGAAACGCGACTTAAGGGAATGAAAAAACCCGACTATCACGGGGATGGTCGGGGGTCGTAAAACGGTATGCTATGAACAATTATTCAGTGACTTGACCTTCTACGGGAAGGATGGAGACAAACGACTTGCCTTCTCTCTTCTTCTGGAACTCGACGATGCCATCGCACAGGGCATACAGGGTGTGATCCTTGCCCATGCCGACGTTCTTGCCAGGATAGTGCTTCGTGCCGCGCTGACGAACGATGATGTTGCCAGCA
>CAMKAR010000048.1 GCA_946410535.1 uncultured Bacteroidales bacterium | reverse complement strand
TCATTTCATTTTCTTCCATCATGTCTTTCAATAATTTGATACTTTCTAATAGTTCTATTTTGTTTGAAAAGTGGGGCAAAAGTAGCAAAAAAATGAATATTGCTATCTTTTATGTATTATTTTTGCACCAAAATTCAAAAAACCAATGGAACTGAATCTGAAACGACCCATAGCCTTTTTCGACCTGGAGACGACAGGCCTGAATACTTCGCACGACCGCATCGTGGAGATGAGCGTGCTGAAAATCAACGTGAACGGCGACGAGGAGCAGCGTGTTTGGCTCCTCAATCCCGAGATTCCGATTTCCGCAGAGTCGACATCGGTGCACGGTTACACCAATGAGATGCTGGCCGACAAACCCACCTTTAAAGATAAGGCGAAGGAGATCGCCCTTTTCATCGGCAATGCCGACCTTGCGGGCTACAACATCCTGAAATTCGACCTGCCGATGCTGGTGGAGGAGTTCCTCCGCGTCGACTACGACTTTGACCTCAAGGATCGTGAGTTCATCGACGTGATGAACATCTACATGAAGATGGAGCCGCGCAACCTGAAGAGCGCCTACCGCTATTTCTGCCATGCCGAATTGGAAGGTGCGCATGGCGCGATGGCCGACACCAAAGCCACCTACGATGTTTTGAAAGCCATGTTGGATAAATACCAAGGCGTTGATTATGAAGATGGTAAAGGCAATAAGTCGCAGGGCCCAGTCAACGATATGAAGCAATTGGCTGAGTTTTCGGCACATCACAAGAATGCCGACCTGTCGGGTCAGATCATCTTCGACGAGGAAGGCAAGGAAGTTTTCATGTTTGGCAAACACAAGGGCGAGCGTGTGGAGGACGTGTTCCGCAAAGAGCCGGCCTTTTATGACTGGATCATGAAGAGCGACTTCCCGCGCTATACGAAAAAGGTGGTGACGGCCATCAAATTGCGCATGGGTGGAAAACACGTAAAACGCTGAGGCTTATGAAGATGGTTTGCATCGGGCGCAACTATTTGGCCCACGTCAAGGAATTGGACAACGACCTGCCCACCGAGCCGCTGTTTTTCATGAAGCCCGACACGGCCTTGCTGCCCGAAGGCGTGCCTTTCGTCTATCCCGATTTCAGCCACCAAATCCATTACGAAACGGAACTGGTGCTGCGCATTTGCAAGACTGGCAAAGACATAGACGAGAAGGACGCACCTTATTATTATGACGCCATCACCGTCGGCATCGACTTCACCGCCCGTGACTTGCAAAACGAGTGCAAGGCCAAAGGCCATCCTTGGGAGAAGGCCAAGGCTTTTGATGGCTCGGCAGTGATTGGAAAGTTCAAGAGCGTCAAGGATTTGGAGAATCCAAGCGACATCGCTTTCGGAATGAAACTTAATGGTGAGTGGAGACAACAAGGCCACAGCCGCGACATGATTTTTGGTTTCGACAAAATCGTCTCCTACGTCTCGCGTTTCGTCACTTTAAAGGAAGGCGACTGCATCTTCACGGGCACGCCACAAGGTGTGGGTGAGGTGCAGCGCGGGGATCGGTTGGAGTTGTTTTTGGAAAACGAGCCTATCCGTCAATTTGAAGTGAAATAATTCTAAAAATAAGACTGTTATGAAGAAACTACTATTCGTTGCCTTGATTGCGGCAACATTCCAACTCTCCGCCCAACCGCTCTGGTTGCGCGACAACGTGATTTCGCCTAACGGCGACAAAATTGCTTTTTGCTACAAAGGAGACATTTATGTGGTGAACGCCAACGGTGGCAAAGCCCAACAACTGACCACCACTACGGCCTACGAAACTTCGCCCATCTGGTCGCCCGACGGCAAACATTTGGCCTTCGCCACCGACCGCAACGGCAACTTTGATGTTTATTTGGTTTCGGCTGAAGGCGGTGTGCCTCAGCGTATTACGACCAACTCTGCCAGCGAGATGCCTTTGGCTTTCTCGCCCGATGGCAAGGAAATCTATTATTCCGCCCAAATCCAGAAAGCGGCTGAGAATGTGCAGTTTGCCACGGGCTGGATTACTGAATTATACAAGGTGGGCACCGAAGGCGGTCGGCCCGAGCAGGTGGTAGCCGTGCCGGTGTGCAGCATGTCGTTCGACAAGGACGGCAAGTCGTTCCTCTACTACGACCGCAAGGGCAGCGAGAATGTGTGGCGCAAGCACCACGTCTCGTCGGTGGCCCGCGACATCGTGTATTACAACGCGAAAAAGAAAACCCACACGATCATGACGACTAATGTGGGCGAAGACCGCGATGCGCGTTACTTGCCTGGTTATCAGGAAGTCGTGTTTCTGAGCGAGCGCAACAACGGCAATTTCAATGTCTATAAGGCTCCGGCCAACAACCTTGAGAAGGTGGAGAAAGTGACCGATTTCAAGACGCATCCTGTGCGCTTCTTGAGCGTGGCCAACAATGGCTTGCTGTGCTACGGCTATATGGGCGAAATCTATACGCAACGCATTGGAAATGAACCGAAAAAGGTGAATATCGAAATCATCAACGACCAAGACACGGAGCAGTTGGTGAAGCAGGATTTCCGTGGTATCGGCGACTTCGCACTGAGCGACGATGGCAAACTGATTGCCTTCACCTCGCGCGGCGAAGTGTTTGTGACGGGTGTCGACGAATATGCCACCACGAAGCAAATCACGCATACGGCGCAGCCTGAGCGCAGCCCCAGTTTCTCGAAAGACAGTCGCACTTTGGTCTATGCCTCGGAGCGCGATGGCTATTGGAACCTCTATCAAGCCACCATCGAGCGCAAGGAGGACTACAACTTCGCTTACGCCACGTTGATTGACGAAAAGCCGCTGTTTGACAACGACGGCATCGAGCGCATCGCGCCAAGTTTCTCGCCCGACGGCAAGGAAATCGCTTTCATTGAGAACCGTAATATCTTGAAAGTGTATAATATCGCTTCGAAAGAAGTGCGTCAAATCACTGACGGGACGCAGCATTACGACACCGACGATTACGGCTTCAGCTACGAGTGGTCGCCCGACGGACAATGGTTCGCCTTGACCCTGATTTCGCACATGCGTGACCCGTATTCCGACATCGGCATCGTCAAAGCTGACGGCTCGAAGACGATTTACAACATTACCGAGAGCGCCTATATCGACGGTAGTCCGCAATGGGCAATGGACGGAAATGCAATCATTTATCGTTCAAATCGTTATGGTATGCGCTCGCACGCTTCATGGGGCAGCCAAAATGATGCTTTCATCGCTTTTTTGAATCAGGAAGCCTACGACAAATTCCGCCTCAGCAAAGAGGAGTTTGCCTTGCTGAAAGAGACCGAGAAAGGCAACAAGGACGCGAAGAAAGATGAGTCGAAGGACGAAGGAAAAGACAAGAAAAAAGGCAAGAAGGATGATGAAAAGAAAGACGAAAAACCCAAGGAAACCAAGAAGATAGAAGTGGATCTGGAACATCTGCAAGACCGCGTCGTCAGGCTGACTCCGATGTCGTCGAACTTGAGCGGAATGGCGCTTTCGGGCGATGGCGAGAAGTTCTATTTCATGACTTCGTTCGAGAAAGGCTACGACCTTTGGGAACTCGACGTGCGTGAAAAGTCGATGAAGGTTTTGAAGAAATTAGGCCAGGGCGGTGCACAGTTGCAGGTGAAGGGCGACAATATTTTCCTCCTTTCGGGCGGCAACTTGCAAAAGTTGGATAAAGGCGGCAAGTCGACACCGATTAAGCTCGACGCCACCATGCAACTCGATTACGCCCAAGAACGTGAGTACATGTTTGACCACGTTTTCCTGCAAATCGAGAAGCGTTTCTTTATGAAAAACCACAACGGCGTCGACCTCGCGCTGATGAAGGAGGCCTACCGCCCATTCCTGCCGCACATCAACAACAACTACGATTTCAGTGAGATGCTGAGCGAGATTTTGGGCGAGCTGAACGTGTCGCACACGGGTTCGGGCTATCGTCCCACGAATCACGGCGGCGATGCCACGGCTGAGTTTGGCGTGTTGCTCGACCTCGATTACCAAGGCGACGGCCTGAAAATCGCCGAGGTGGTGGAAGGCTCGCCGTTCGACAAGAAAAGCTCACAAGTGAAGGCGGGTTGCGTTATCCAGAAGATTGACGGCGTGGAGATTACGAAAGATATGGACTATTATCCGCTGCTCAACAACAAGGCTGGAAAGACGGTGCTTGTGACGGTGAAGGACGGTGGCAAGACCTGGGAAGAGACCGTGAAACCCATCAGCCATGGCGCGATGAACGAGCTGCTTTATCACCGCTGGGTGAAGCACAACGAGGAAACGGTGAAGGAACTTTCGAAAGGCCGTTTGGGTTATGTCCACATTCGTAGTATGGGCGATGCCAGCTATCGCGACGTGTATTCGCAAATCCTCGGCAAATACAACCTCTGCGACGGCATCGTCATCGACACGCGTTTCAACGGCGGTGGTCGCCTGCACGAAGACATTGAAATCCTGTTCAGCGGCGAGAAATACCTCGAACAAGTCATCAACGACAGCGTGGCCTGCGTGATGCCTTCAAGGCGCTACAACAAGCCTTCGGTGATGATCATCGGCGAGGCCAACTACAGCAACGCGCACGGCACGCCTTGGGTCTATAAATACAAGAAGATGGGCAGCCTTGTCGGTATGCCCGTGCCTGGCACTATGTCGAGCGTGACATGGGAGACCCTGCAAGACCCGTCACTCTATTTCGGTTTGCCCGTCATCGGTTATCGCACAGAGCAAGGCAATTGGTTGGAAAACACCCAGTTGGAACCTGATGTAAAGGTGCGCAACACGCCCGAAAAGATGGCCAAAGGCGAAGACGAACAGCTCGAGGCCGCCGTCAAGGAATTGATGAAAGAGGTGGAGACGTTCCGTTATTGGGGGAAATAAGGCTGTAGGGCAGTCACATTGTGGCAGCCGCATTGTTAGTTATTGACACGCTTCGCGTCATTGCGAGGAGGAACGACGAAGCAATCCAGAAAAAGCTTTTTGGTTTTCTGGACTGCTTCGTTCCTCGCAGTGACGCCTTTCTTGGCATGATGTAACAAACAATTTTGGCCCGAATTTTGCGTTAATAGGTGTAAAACCATCCTTATGCGTACCAGAATCCTCCTCGTTTTGATGCTTTTCAGTGCCTCGCTGTCGGCCCACACCGTGGTCGAATATGATGGCTATTTCGAGGTGGAGCATTCTTGGAAATACAACGGAAAGGATTGCTCCATTACGCTGAATATCAGCAAGGATTTGTATGACTATTATCGTAATGACCGCGAGCATTTGGCCTATGTCTACCAATTCAACGATGGCGAGGTGCCGCCCAATTACTACAGTTTCATGCTCTCGGAGCACGACCGTCCCCTGATGCACGCCTTGGCGCAGGAGTTCAGTCGCTATGCCCTCACCGAGAAAGACCAAATCGAGTTGGCGCTCAGTTTTGTGCAGTCGTTGCCCTATGCTTTCGACAGCGATTCGAAGGATGAGGACGAATATGTGCGCTATCCTGTCGAGACTTTGGTGGATGGTTGCGGCGACTGCGAGGACAAGGTGGCGCTTTTGGTGGCCTTGCTCTATGAGATGGACAAGGACTTCGTGCTGTTGGTTTTGCCCGAACACATGGCATTGGGCGTGCATTGCGACGAGATTGAGGGAAGCCGTTACCTTCTTTACCAAGGCAAGAAATACTACTTCATGGAGACCACGATGCCCAACTGGCAAATCGGGCAGGTTCCGGAGGATTATTTCGGCACAGAGGTTGAGGTCGTACCGGTTGACGACATGCCGAGTATGCTCATCAAAGGGGTGAGGTTTGAGTCGGAGTCGACGTTCGTTGAAGAGAAGGCCCAGTGCAGCCTCCAAGTCGATTTGCACAATCTTGGGCCCGGCAAGGTGACCGAGTTGGAACTGGTGGTGCGCATCGTCGAGAAAGGGAGCCGAAACCGTTTGTTGGCCGAGCAGCGTTATCCGCTCAGCGACATGCAGGAAGGCGAGTTCCGCACGGAGCGCCTGTCGCTTAGGAGCCTTATCCGCGAGAACAGCCTCCTGCAAGTGGAACTTGTTGGCACCGAGGTCGAAACGCAGTATTACGAGGTTGCTTTGGATTACAGCCGCTCGCGGAGGTGATTATTCCACGATGATTTCATCCATGAAAATCCAAGAGTCGAAACCCGTGCCAGGATAGCCTTCGGGAATCTTGCCGGCGTTTTTCACCACGACGCGCAGCAGACGGGTCGAGATGGGGATGTCGAAGCGCTCGCGGAAGATGAAATTGCCTTCTTTTGTCACTTCGGTGGTGATGGGGAAGGTGCCGCGAAGGGTATAGTTTTTCCCGTCGTAGGAACCGTATATTTCGACTTCGGTGGGGCAGAGGATCCAATCATAGGCATTCACCAAGAAGCCGATATTCAGCGCGTTGACTTTTGTCCACTTGCCCAAATCGATTTCGATGTCGGCATCGGTGCCGTAGAAGCCTTGCCAGCGACCGTCTTTGTAGTCGTCGGTGCCGAGGCTGCCGTCGAGCAGGGCCGCGTCGCCGCCGCCTGAGTATTCGGGACGGTAGTTGCCTGCCGGACTGTTGAGCTTTTTCAGTCGGCCCATGCCTTTGTGGTGGCAAAAATAACGTTCGTTGCAGATCGGCTCGCCCACTTCGTTGAAACAAGCCGCTTTGACGAGGCAAGGGCGTTCGAGGGCGATGGGCTTTTGGTAAACGGAATCGTTGGGCGTAACCTCTTTTCCGTCAAGGGTAAAATGGATTTGCCCGTTGCCGAAAAGTGTGCGCATCGCAAGGGCGGCATTGCCGCTATTGTCGGTGGTAGGCTCAATAAAAGGCAGGTATTCAAGTTGTTGCAGCTCCTTGGCCAAGTCGTCGTACTTCTTCATGTTGACATCCAACCAATACGGTCGGCTTTCGATGTTCCACACTTTGACGTACTCCTTCTTCAGTTCGTGTAGTTCGAGGATGAGGTCGCGGAGCATCCGTCGGCTTTCGGCGATGTTGGCTTCGCTGGGGTCGTTGTAGGTGCGGTAGAGTTGGCAACGGGCAATGTTGCGATTGGCGCACCATTTCATGCGGTGGACGGCATAAAAGGCGTTGTCGAAGATGTCGGCGTTGCGCTTGACAAGCCTTTTGCGCTCGCCCAACTGCTTGGAAACCAAGGCGAGTTCAACCACGGCTTCGATGTTGCGTTGCTCGAAGGTCGTGTCAATCAGGGCAGGATAGAAGGGCACCATCGGGTCGGTCATGGCCGTGAATTTCCCGATTTCGTCGAATTTCGTCCATTCGGAGATGTCGTTGAGGCTTTGCAACGGCTCGGTGGCGATGCAACCCAGACTATGCGCCGAAAAATTCTCCTCCACTTGCCGTTGGGCCATTTCGTCGTCTTTCAGCGGGTTCCAGCTCATCTCGGCACCCAAGGCAAGACCATATAAAGCACTGTTGGTCAGCGATTCGCCAAAGTCGTCCCAGCAGGTGTTGATGACGCCCAAGGCACCGTTTTTGTAGCCGTCGCGGCACAAATGGGTGATGTTCGACACAAACTCATAGTGCTTCGGCCACACCCTTTCGGAAAGGCTCACGCCGGGCGCGACGAAAAACGACCGTCCCGATTTCACATAGGGTTGCAGAAAGTCGTTGAAGTCGTCCTTGGCGACGTAGGTCCAGGCGATGAGGAAGAGGTCTTTGTCGAGATTTTCGAGGATTTCGGGGTGCTTGTCGGCGATGTCGCCCCACATCATCACGCGCTTGCGGTAGGGGCGAAGCATCCTGTTGACGCGGTTGATGTGCTGGTAATAAACCGTTTCCGCTCCAAGAGAATCGACGTATGCCTTGGCATGGCCTTGCCCAAGCGCCTCTGTCTCGTCGCAATTGATGTTGAAATAAGGTGATTTATAGGCTCTTGCCACCTCGCGGAGATGGTCTTCGAGAAATTTGTAGGTGTCGGGGTTGGCGGGGTTGAGGTTCCATTTCGTGTCGGCCATATGGCTGTAGAAAGGATTGCACAAGATTTCCTCAAAATGCCCGAAACACTGCTGGTTTCCAATGATTTGGATGTGGTAGGGCTTGCAAAAAGCCTCCAATTCCTTGATTTCCTCGGCGGTGAAGGCATCGACGGGCGCGATGTCGGGGTGGCATTTGGCCTTGAAGGTGTGCTCGGTGTAGAGCGAGAAGCAGTTGAGCTTGTATTCGGCCAGCTGCGGGATGAGGCGTTTCAGGTAGTCGACGGTGACGATGGGCCCACGGCTGATGTCGTCTTGCCAGCCGCGCAGCTTGAAGTTGGGCCAGTCGGTGATGGTCATGCAGGGCAGGCTGATGGCGGCTCCGTCGCTTTTCAGGAAGGCGTGGCGATAGAGCTGCTTGAGGCTTTGGGTGGCATAGAAAAGTCCCGTGTTGGTGGTGGCCTCCATGCGGATTGAGTTTCGGCTGATGGTCAGGCGGTAGGCTTGGTCCTCGTTCTCGCTCACGCCGAGGTGGTCGGTCTTGACGAGTTCGAGGAACTGTTTGCCTTTGACGATGCCACGCGTAAAGACGGTTTTCTTCGGGTTGATTTGCTCCAAGTCGTTGCGAAACAGCGTCACAATCTGGCTGATTTCGGCATCGGAGGCGTCGTAGGTGAGGACGACGTTCTCGTCCCAAACAAATTGTCCCTCAGTGGTTTCCACTTGCTGTGGGGTGGGTAGGATGTGGGTGTTTTGCGCAGTGGCGTAAAGGCCGAGAAGGCAAAGGATGATGATAAGGAATTTGTGTCTCATAATGATTGCAAAATTACTGTTTTTTTGTTTGCAAAGGTTTTCAAATTCCTCAAAACAAACTGTCGATGGTCACCACTTGCTGGAACACGCCGACTCGGACGAAACCACGTTTTCGACGCCCAAAGCCCGCTTGATTTGGCTGATGTGGCTGAATAAATACCCCTTTATTTAGCCGAATCAAGACAAAAAGTGTGTTATTCGGCTGGTTTGAATGTTTTTTTCGGTCGCAATCCAACCCCTTTTCGCCAACATTTCAGCAAATCGAAGATTGGCTAACGCCGAATTATCATTTCAACGTAGTTAATTAAAACACCCAACAATTCAACAAATTCCCTATCTTTGCCCCAAAAATTTGACAACTATGATAAGATTGGAAATCTGTGCCAACGGCATCAAGTCGTTGCAGAACGCGATGGACGGCTGCGCCCAGTGCGTCGAACTTTGCGAATGTCTCGAAGTGGGCGGCGTGACCCCCTCGTTCGGCACCTTGGCCAAGGCCATCGACATCTCGTTTATCCCCATGCGAGTGCTCATCCGTCCGCGACCGGGCAACTACATCTACGACGACGAGGAAGTAGAGATGATGAAGACCGACATCATGCTCTGCAAGAAGCTCGGCTTTGAGGGCGTGGTCGTCGGGGCGCTGAACGACAAAGGCGAGCTTGACGTTGAGACCATCAAGGCCTTGATGGGAGCAGGCGAGGGGCTAAAGTTCACCTTCCACCGCGCCATCGACGCCTGCGTGAAGCCTTTCGAGGCCGTCGAACAATTGATCGGTCTCGGCTTCGACAAAATCCTGACTTCGGGCGGCAAGCCCACGGCCCTCGAAGGCGTCCCGATGATTGCCGAAATGCAGCTGCGCTATGGCGACAAGATCGGCATCATGCCGGGCGGCGGCATCAACCTCGGCAACGTGAAGGACATCCTCAACATGACGGGCGTGGTGCATTGCCACGCCTCGCTGGCCCACTGGGTGCCGCGCTTCAACGAGAAACTCTATCCCAACCAAAAGGACGCCACGGGCGCCACGATGGTCTGGACCGAGTCGAACCGCGATTTGATTTACGAAATGGAGAAGATTTTGAACCCGTTTTGATAAAAAATATCTCACGCAGAATACGCAGAATTGTGGGAATCAAACAATGTTATAAACTGGAATTGTATGGAACAGAATAAGAAAGACTTGTTTCAAAAACTTAGATGCAAAAAGTTGAACGACATTAAGGTTTTAATGGATGATGATTATATTGATATTTGGCATGGTGTTGTTGAGAAATACCCAGAAACAGCACATTTTATATATGAATTATTACAAAATGCTGATGATGCATGTGCTTCATCCGCACAATTTGTATTATCAGAAACTTGTTTGGTTTTCAAGCATAATGGGGTAAAGCGTTTTGATATTACTGATATTGATGACAAAAACGCGAAAAGAGGTGATATTAATGCAATATGCTCGTTGTGGTCTGGAAAAAAAGAAGATGATGTTACAATTGGAAAGTTCGGAGT
>CAMKAR010000047.1 GCA_946410535.1 uncultured Bacteroidales bacterium | reverse complement strand
AAAGGCTGGTGCGCCTCCTGCATTTTGCGGATGGCGTCTTTCAGGCTGTTGGGGTCCACATTGGGCGCCAACTTGACGAAGCCGCGATAACGGTCGTTGCCCAGCCAGTTGTTGATGCTCCACTCGCCGAACGCAGCGATGGTCGTTACAATGTCGCATTGCACGCTGCCGTTCTTCGGGAAATCCTCAAAAACACCCACCACGGTCAGTCTTGTTTTCGGCCCCCAAACTTCACTGTAGATTTGTTTGCCGATGGCTTCGTTCACGCCACCCAACTTCTCCGCAAAACTACGGCTGACGGCGATGTCGCCATTGTATTGTTGCAAAGCTTGCATCGGGTCGCCCGCAAGAAATTCTCGGTTGAAAAAGTCGAAAAAGCAGGTGTCGGCACCGATGCATAGACCCGTGATGAGGTTGTCGTTTTCGTCATAAAGGTTACCGTTGAGCAAGTTGGAATAGCGCGTAGCGGCTTCCACGCCAGGAACTTCTGCCTTGAAACCCGGCGCAATACCGCCCGAAGTGCCCCAATAGTCATCGGGGTCGCCACCTTCCTGAAAGATGATAGTTTCCGTAATCATATAGATGCGGTCCACATCCTTATAGAAACTGTCGTACGACAATTCGAAGCACACCTTGGCAACCAGCACGATGCCGATGGCGAGACCTATGCCTAACGATAGGATTTTGATGAGTTTGTCGGAGATGCTATTCATGGTTGAAATCTTTAGATTCGACGTAGTCAATTGTTGATTTGCAGGCATACATAGTGCCAAACTTGCAAGTCAATAATAATCAACAAACTACAAATATAACCATTTTACAAGCTGTAAAGTAATTTTACAGTGGTGTAAAGAAACTTTACAGTACAGATTCATCGTGCCAAATTGAGTTTTTTCCAAAACCAATCAATTTTGGCAACTTTGGAAAAAACTCAGTATTGTTTTTCACTCTTTTTTCAGTGCCCAAACCGGATTCACCCGCGCCACCGAGACAATCTGCCAAAGCACCGAACCGATGGCAATCACAAACGACAGCGCCACCGTGACCACGAAAATCCATGGGTGCAAGTCGATGCGGTAGGCGAAGTCTTCCAGATAGCGCTTGCAGAGCCACACCGCTATGGGAATGGCAATCGCGTTGGCAATCAATATCATAATGATGTATTCCTTCAAGTTGCGGCGAATCTCGCTCTGCATCGTGCCACCAAACACCTTGCGGATGGCGATGGTCTTCTCACGCTCGGAGGCGAAGTGTGTGCTCATGGCCACCAAGCCCAACAATGAGAGGATGACCGAAATCGCCATGATGAGTTCGATGAGGCGCATCTGGCGGCGATGCTTGTCGTATTGCTTGGCAACCACGTTGTTAACAAAATCATCGAAATCGGGTTCAATGTAAATACCAAATACCTTTTCACAGTGTTTCTTATAAACTACATCTATGGCGCGTTTGGCTTCACGATGGTCGCCAGCAACCTCTATCAGCAAATAGGATCGGGGTTGCCAACCGCCATTGCCATATACAACTACATAGTCTTCATCGGTCACATGCAAGGCATCCTGCATCTTGAAGTCGGCAATCACTCCGCATACTGTATTGCCTATGGTGTGCTTTTGCCACATTGTGATAGTGTCCATATTGTAGTCGCCGTATGGCAAGCCCGTCATGCCCGCAGCGGTGGTTTCGGTAATCCAGAAACCATGGGCATCGGTGTTGCCAAAACGTTCCTTCACCTCAAAACCGAGCATACGGAATGCCACCGTATCGCAAGTAAGGACTGGTACGAGGGTCTTCGGCTCGGTTTCGTGGAGCTTTTTCAAATAGAACTGCATACTCATCACGCCAGGAACACTGCTGGCCGATGCCAATTCCTTCACACAAGGCAAGGCTCTCAATTCTTCCACATAGGCTTCCTTTTCAGTCGTGTAATCAAGGTCGGAACCCAAAAAATAGAGGTTATCCAGATTCAATCCCGTTGAACGGTCCTCCATGTGATGCATTTGAAGTTCCATCGTCAGCACCAAAGCAATAAGCACAATGGCAATGACGTTTTGGACCACGATGAATACCTTCGAGAGTACAGAGCGGTTACGGAAACGGAAGGTGCCACGCACCACATCGATGGGCTGGGCTTTGGCGATGATGGCCGCTGGCAAGAAGCCGGCAAGCAGCGATACCACTACCACAATCAGAAGATAGGCGATGAGGTAAGGTAAACTGAAAGGTATGGAAATCGCCACATCTGACTGCAACAACCGGTTGACGGTCGGAGTGAGGGCGTAGGCTATTGCCAATCCGACAACGAAACTGAACAAAGTAAAGGCAAGCGCCTCGCCAAGAAATTTCAGAATGATGTCAGACTTTTGTGCCCCAACCAGTCGCCGCGAAGCCATTTCCTTGGCACGTTTTCCGACCAAGGCGACATTCAGGTTGATGTAGTTCAACAAGGCCGAAATGAGCAGCAACAACCCAATGACAATCATCGTGCGAAGCATTGAACGGTCGCCTTTCTGCAAGCCCGTGTAAACAGGAGCGAAAAACAATTCGTCAAAGCGGAACATCGAAAGCTCTTCCATCGTTGGGCTATTGGCAAACTGCACATCACAGAGTGCCTGTAATTTCTCGGCTAACTCTTCTCGGTTCACACCAGGCCGCACCTTGATGAAAGTGCCGATATTGGCCCAGTGGGTGAAAGGATTGTCGCGATAATCCTGGATAGCATACGACTGTCCATGTTCGAAGCTAAACATCACATCGAAATCGGGAAGTAACGAACTGCCTTTGTCGGCAATGACACCTACAATGTGCAACGTATCGTCTTGAATGATCAATGGTCGTTCAGCAGACGCTTCATTCAGTTTTTTGGCCAACTTTTCTGAGATGAATGCTGCATTGCGTTCCGAAAGCATTTCAGGACTGCCTTCTTTGAGCGTCACGGGGAAGATATCGAAGAATTCCACATCGCAGACGAGCGCCGTGCCTGCAAAGTTCTGTTCACCGACACGAAATTGATCTTGCAGGAACTGGAAATGCGACACCGCTTCCAACTCGGGCAACTTTCCGTCGAAGACCTCTTTCATGCCATAGCAGTTAATCATGTTTTTATTTTCGCCCACGGCATAAATCCGCTCGCGGTCAGGGTTCTCGCGGGTGACGGCGTATTGCTGCACCACATAGCAGAAGCTGATGATAACGAAGGCCAAGGCCACACTCAATCCGATGAACTCAATGGCGGTGTAGAGCTTGTTGCGGGACAGGAATTTCAGGTAGGATTTCATATTGTTGATTGTAGATTGTTTAACTGTTGAGATTCCGGTTGGAGAGTTCTTATGATTTCCGCTTAGCCTCATTGTTCCAAATACGATGTCCCGCCATAGTAATTAACCACACTATTTTTGATAAAGTATTGAAGCCTGGCGTTCAATTGTTCCGCGAGGACGTTGAGGTAGTTGTTTGAGGCAGTTTGGTATTCGATGGACGAAATCAAACCTTGCTCGAAGCGTTTGGTATTCAGCGTGAAGGCCTCCTGCTGCAATTCGGCGCGGGTGTCGGCTTGGCGCAGGGCGTCAGCGCTGCCGTCGCGGTCGGCGATAGCGCGGCGTACCTCGGCCTCCACCGTTTGAAGCGTCTGCTCATAATCGGCTTGGGCGCGGTCATAGGCATTCTTCCGCTTTGCGATGTTGGAATGCTTCGAGAGGCGGTCGAAGATGGGGATGCTCAACGAGAGTTGCACATACTCGCCGCCGTTGTTCTTCAACTGCTCGAGATACGGCGTGGGCACATAGCCCTCCATGCCCGGGTAGGTGAAGTAACTCGACGACCAGCCACCATAGAGCGAGAGTCGGGGTAGCAACTGCCAGCGGGCCGTCTTGAGGGCGAGGCGGGCGTTTTTCATCGTGCCTTCAGCCAAAACAACAGCAGGCATGTTGGTTTTGGCAAATTCCACCATTTGGGTAATTTCATCCGTTCGGCTGCTACGGTGTGACAGCCCTACAGCCGTTTTGTTTGTAGGGCTGTCGCATTGCGGCAGCCGCGAAAACGATTCATCAATTTTCAACGGTTTTTCAATCGGCCAAAACATCACATCCTTCAGGGTGATGACGGCATTGTTGAGGTTGTTCCTACAGGTGGTCAGTTGGTATTGCCGTTCGGCGAGGTCGCTCTGCATCTGCACCACATCGGCGTGGGATTTCTGTCCCAGTTGTTCCTGCCTTGTAGCCAACTGCACAGCCTTTTCCGCTGTGGCCACCTGCGCCCGCAAGGCTTTCTGCATCTCGGTGTAATACAGCACATTGCAGTAGGCCTCCATGGTGGCGAGACAGATCTGGTCTTCGGTTTGTTGCTCCTTGGTCAAACCCATCAGTTGGGCCGTCTTGGTGATTTTCAGGTTGTTGACCGCCTGGAATCCGTTGAAGAGGTTGATGCCTGCCGAGAGGCTGTAGCCATTGTGGAACGAGGTCGTTCGGATATAGGTGTTGGTCTCGGGGTCGATGCTACGGCCAAAATTGGAATAGGCGTAGGTGTTACCATCAATTGTGGGCGTAAAGGCAGCAAGGATGGCGTCGCGCCGGTCGATCTGGGCATCGCGGTTGTCGGCTTGGGCGATACGTATCTTGGTGGAATGCTCCACGGCGTAGCGCATACAATCTTTTAGATTCATTGTGACGGTGTCCTGGGCCTTGACACTAGTCAAGGCCACAAGGAACGCAACCGTCAATGAAAGAAACTGTTTACTAGTCATCATAACACTATTATATTGATGCTTGATGGAGTACATTTGATATGCCAAAAATACAACTACCTATAATTCAAATATTTAAGAATTGACGATTTGGATCAATTGTAAAAAAACTTTACAGTAGGTGTAAAGAAACTTTACAAACAATAACAGCCAACCATACTGGCTGGCCGTTATCTGCAAAACAGCAAAATCAGCTATAAACCTACTCCTTCACAATCCTTCCTTGCATCAGGCCGTTTTCGGTGTTGATGCTATAGAAATAGATGCCAGGTTTCAATGTGCTGCCATCGATGATGAACTCGTTGACGGCATGGCCGTTCTCCGTGGCGTCATACACCCGACGGCCCAGCACATCGTAAAGCTGGACACGGGACACTCCATCCAAGGGCTGTGCTGACTTGATGCGCACCTCCTCCGTGAAGGGATTGGGGATTACTTCATGTTCAAGACGTTCAGCCGCATATTCATCGACCGAGATGGTATGTCCTGAATAAAACACGTTCTCGAGTGTCTGCTCCTGGGTGTTGCCCGCTGCGTCTTCCAGCATGAATTTCAACGACACCCATTTGTTAAGCGCACGACTCTCCAGTTGCGACAAATCGGCGACGAACACGTTGCCGTAATTCTCATGGAACAATTCCTCATTTTCAGCGATTTCCAACGGGTGCCATTCACCATCACCCACGGAATAGAGCACATCAACATTAGGCTTGCCCTCGTACACCAATTTAATATAATCATAAAAATCATAGCTAAAATAATGGGAAAAGTCGGCACAGCCAAAAACCAAGGTAGATTGTGGCAAATAGCTGTGCCAAATAGCTTCGTCGCCATCTCCGTTAAGCACCCGAAGAAATGTCATCGTGGGCGGTATGGCATCGTCACGGTCGAGATTGAACTTCTCACGTGTTTGATTGTTTTTAGACACACCATTCATAAATAAATGAGTGTTATCTACTTCTACCACGATATCGGGGTCGTTAGGCTCAAAAGAGTTTGTCCTATTAAAATCGAACAATTCCCAATTGTAAATCTCTTGGCCACCAGAATAAACCCGAATGAAAGAATCATAATCGCAAGATCGAACACAATTATTCTCACCACTGAAAAAAAATCCGCCAGAAAAAAAGGATGTGTTGTACGGGTTATTGTCAGCTCTATATGATATGGGATAATATATAGCCAGCGGCGTTCTCTCACCGAAAAAAACCGTCTCTCCTGATTGACCAACGTTCATTGCTGGTGTTTCAGGCAACATGTTTGGCCAACTAACGGGATTGATGGCACCTAAATACCAGGGCATCATACCATAAAAAAGGGGTAGGGCTTCACTTACCAACTCGCCATTGCCACTGACGTACATTGTTGAAGTAATACAGCTAAAAGGTGGGGGACCCATAGGCGGACCGTTAAATCTATTAATTATAAAATTGTATTTAGAACCGGTATCGAAATTGCTTGGCTCCCCAATTCTAGAGTTACTCACAACAGTATATGGCAAACTGGATTCAAATAAAAGTTGATTGTTAAACGCACCATTTACTTCCCAGTATCCATTCTCATCCCCGATGGTCAACACGTCCAAATGGTAATAGAGTGGGTTCAAATCCCCATCATCTGCAAATACAGTATGAACAACACTCATATCTTCAGCATTAATACTGAAGTAGAAGCTATTGTTCAACCCAATAATATCAGGAGTAGAAATAAAATATGTGCACTGTTGATCTTTGGGATAAGCGCAAGCATTCAGTCTAATACGCGTACTCTCCGTAAATCCATTGAACCGCACATACGGCACTTTCACTGGAAAGCTCTTATGACTTATCAATGAACGAATTGAAGTGCTTGCATTTTGCCATAAAAAGACCACGTCGTATTCAACAGTGATGAACTCCAATTCAGTTCCAGACAATGGATTTCCGTTTTCATCTGATGCATTTAAATTCAAATCATATATACAATCCGCATAATCAATTTGAACGTCCATATCACTGTTTAAGTAGATATCCTCATGCACCCAATGGCAATCATAACGGTTTCCATCAACCATCAAATTACCAAATGACAATACATGATAGACACCTTCCTCAAGTTCCATAGTAAGAAAATCTGCCTGTCCTGATGACAAGTGAGCGAGAAGACGAGTGCCATCGCTAACCCATATGTCCAACCAAGTTCCATCAGTCGGAGGATAAACGTTCAGTGTGTGAACGATGGCATTGCTTTTGGCTTGTGGAACGACTTCGCTATTGGCCACTAATGTTGCCCTTCGCTCATCCTGTTGAATGACCGTCATTTCATGAGAACCAGTGATGAATTGCCAAGAGTCTTCACCGTTTAATGTTACAGAATGACTCTGAGCTTCAACAGAGGTGGTGGCACAGAAATGGAATAGCACCACCGATGCAATAATAATAAATGTGTTTTTCATGATTTTAATTTTTTAATTTAACATGAATGAATAACTATTGATTCCAAACGACTTGGAAATCAATTGCAAAATTAATTCGGATAAGTTTTTTTGGAGGACCCCCAAAGGAGGGTTGAAGGGGGACACGTCCCCTATCACCGGGGGACAATTAGGAGAATTGTCAGTATTTTGAAAGGAATTCCAATAGGGTGATGTACTTCCCTGTCAGATTTAACGATCTACGTAATCGCTTCCGTGCTGTTTTCACACTTTCAGCCGAGATGTTGGTGATGGCCGCAATCTCCTTGGTGCTGAGGTTGGCTTTGATGAAAGCACAAAGGCGCAACTCGTTATGGGTAAGCGAAGGATAGTCCAATTGCAAACGCGAATAAAAGTCAGGATGCACCTGCACAAAATAGTAGTCGAAGTCTTTTTTCGACCCATTGTCGATCATGCTCCTTAAATCACGGATCACCATCGACAAATTCACAGCGCCACTATTGGGATGGTTTTTCAAATACGTAAGTTTCTCGATCACCTCACCCAACACCTTGTTGACCTGCATCTGATTCATCGTCTTCGACGCCATTTCACGGTTGCGTAAATCCAACTCCGCCACAAGTTTTTCAGCTTCTTTTTTTCTTTTAAAAAACGTAATATTAGATAATAAAAGAATGATAATGAGAACGATAGCACTAATTATAATTGTAAAGAACAACTTTTGTCGCAAAGAAGCCTGTTGAAGTTGGTGTTCCAAGTTTTTTTTCACTGCTTCCTTCTGGTAACTTTGCTCCAATAATTTCTCCTTGTTTTTACGCTTGTTGATGGTGTCTGATAAGATGTTGTAGTAGCGTAATGTCTCCGCCTCTTCCTCAAAATTCTTCATGCGATTTAAAATGAACGATTTCAGGTAAACGGCTACTCGTTCCAACTCAACTTGTTCTATTTTGCGTGACAGCAAAATCGCTGTATCCGTTAATGAAAGGGATGTTTCGTACAGTTCCATCCCATAATAAGCCCCAGCCAAGTGATAGTAATGCATCGCCTCGACAGATTGTAAGTCATAGGATCTGATGATTGCGTGTGATTCATTCAAATTCGACAAAGCACTCTCCCACTGCTCCATATTCAAACAACACAAAGCTTTTTCCTCATAAGCCTTGACAAGCGATTCGGCTTCTTTGGGCAATCTCGCCGATGCATAACGAATAAGCGAGTCAATATAATAAAACGTTGAATCAAACTGATTGATTTGCGCATACGCACAGGCAAGATTTATCAATAGATCGGATCGCACATCCTTACTTAACAACGATTTCAACTCCAATACGGCAGCTTCCTCCCGTCCCATATAAAGCAATATGACCGCACGATTATTCATTAGTTCCCAAGCCAAATCCTCAAAGCCATTCTCCTCGGCGAGTTGCAAACCTTTATGAATGTATTGTTCGGCTTCAGGCAATAATGCTACATAAAGACAACAAGCACTCTTCGCCAAATAAATCCGCGTCATGAGCTTCCGAGTTCGCCGCGTGTCACGCAAGGTCTCTCCAATCCGTAAGGCCTCATTGATCAAAGAGGTGGATTCTGGGAAATCAAAGTTTTTAAAAGCACACTTGCTCCTATACAACAGACTCGACGCTTTCCAATAATAGTCATGCAACTCCTCCGCCAAGGCCGAGAGCTCGTTGATGTAAGGCTGAGCCTCCAGTACTCTTTTCTCTTCAACATAAAACTGGATGGCCGCATCCAAAGCCTCCGCCCTCGCCTCATCGGTATTCCTGTTCATTCGCAACCGATCCACCAAGGAATCAGGCAACGACATTTCCGTGTCACCACTCTGGGCATGGATACACAGCGGTGACAAGATGAGGAAAACAAGCGTGGCTTTCTTTTTCATGGCGGTTGGGTCGTCATTGATGACCACCACGCAAATATAATAAAATATTTTTAGAAAGTCAATCTTTTCCCGGTTAAAAACATCATTTGGTGTAGTTTACACCGTCAAACACTCATCCAGCGCCTCCGTCAAAGCTTTTTCATCCAAATGCTGACCAATGAAAACAAGCTTCTGCATACGGTCGCCGTAGGTCTCATCCCAGTCACGACGAAGGCCTTCATCCTGTGCCATCATCTCGCGAAGGTCTCGCTCAGGCATGGTGGCAAACCAAGCACCGGCATTGCGCAACTGCACCTGTTTGCCCGCCTGCTCAAAGATATAACAGACCTCGTCTTCGTTCTTGAACCAACAAATGCCTTTCGCACGGATCACGTTACGGGGCATCTTGCGAGCAACAAACTCATCGAAACGGGCCAAGTTGAAAGGCTGGCGGCGGAAATAAACGAAAGTACCGATGCCATATTCCTCGGCTTCACCTTCTTCATGATCATGGTCATGATGATGGTGGTGGTGATGTTCCTCGTGATCATGGTCATCATCGTCGTCATCATGATCTTCGTCGTGATCCTCGTCGTGACCCTCCACCTTCTGGATCCACGTGGCCGAGGTAGCCACCTCGTCAAAGTCAAACAAATGGGTATTCAGGATCTTGTCGAAATCAATATCGCAGTAGTCGCACTCGATGATCTCGGCCTTGGGCTGCAAAGCGCGGATGATCTGCTTGATACGGCCACGTTCGCTGTCAGAGACCTCGGAGGCTTTGTTCAAAAGGATGATGTTGCAGAACTCAATCTGTTGGATAACAAGGCTCTCCAAGTCGTCTTCCTTGAGGGTCTTACCGACGAGGTTGTCGCCACAAGCGAACTCGTCTTGCAAACGCAAGGCATCCACCACCGTGACAATGCAGTCGAGACGGGCAAGGCCGTCCTTATAGAACTCATAACCCATACGCGGATAGGTGCAAAGCGTCTGGGCAATAGGCTCGGGCTCGCAGATGCCGCTGGCTTCGATGACAATGTAGTCGAACTTCCGCATGGAAGTAAGTTCCTTCAACTGTTTCACCAAGTCCATCTTCAGGGTGCAGCAGATGCAGCCGTTCTGAAGGGCCATCAGGCTGTCGTCGCCTTGTCCTACGACACCGCCTTTTTCAATCAGGTCGGCGTCGATATTCACTTCGCCAAGGTCGTTGACAA
>CAMKAR010000046.1 GCA_946410535.1 uncultured Bacteroidales bacterium | reverse complement strand
ACGGTTATCCAACAGATAATCAAGGATTTCGTCTTTCGATTCTTGTGGAATGTCGAATGACTTCAGTTTGTCGGTCACGTCCTTCACACATCGTTCCTGATAGGCGCAATATTTGGCCATTTTGTCCAACACTTGGTCGGGCGTGAGTGGTTTTGCGGGACGTTGTGGCATCAGCAGTCTATTTTGAGGTCACCGTCTTTAATCCATCCTATCTTTCTCAGAATCAATCCAAAGAGCCAAGTAAGGACAGCGGGTAACACAAAGCAAACCAGCAACATTCCAATCCACATGTTCGAGCCGCCATCGGGCATGGCAGAATAGATTCCGATGGGCCCAACGAGGCCGCAAGTGCCCATGCCAGAGCCGATTGAAATGTTTTCCAAATGGAAAATGCATGTGGAAACCGGTCCCGTGATAGCCGAGGTGAGCAGGACGGGAATCCAAATCTTGGGGTTTTTCACGATGTTGCCCATTTGCAGCATCGAGGTGCCGAGACCTTGTGCCACGAGGCCGCCCCAACGGTTTTCCTTGAAACTCAAAATGGCGAAACCAATCATCTGTGTGCAGCAACCCGCTGTGGCAGCTCCGCCAGCCAACCCGCCCAAGCCAATGGCGAGGCAGATTGCAGCCGAACTGATGGGCAGGGTGAGCACCATGCCGATGACCACCGAGACGACAATGCCCATGAGGAAAGGCTGCATCTGTGTGGCGTTTTCGATGAAGGCTCCGAGGGCGGTCATTACCTTATTAATAGGTGCGCCAACCGCATAAGCCACGAGCACGCCGCTGATGATGACTACGGCTGGGGTCACAAGGATGTCGACTTGGGTCTCTTTATAGACCATTTTACCTAATTCGATGGCCACGATGACGGCTGCGTAGGCACCCATCGGACCGCCAAGTTCATTGCCTGCGATGCCCACGGCAATGGCGCTGAACAGCACCAAACCTTCGCAGCCCAGCTTGTAGGCGATGGCCACGGCAATGGCGGCTCCAGTGGCTGCTTTGGCGTATTTGGCAATGGTGACGAAGGCCTCAATGCCTGTCTTGTCACCCAAGGTCTGGAAGATGGTGCCGATGAGCAACGAGGCGAACAGACCCAACGCCATAGCGCCAAGAGCGTCGACAAAATAGACCTTCCAGGTCATGTCGACGCCCTTGCGTTGTAGGAATGACTTGAATTTCGTCATCAATCTATAACTAATAACTCCTAACTCCTAACTGATTAAAACTCAATCCCCTTGATGCCGTTTTCCTTCATCAGGTCGGCGAGCTTGGTGTCGCTTTCGTCGACGGCGGCAAGGCAGTTGGTGACGATGCGGATCTGGTTGGCGGGATAGAAGGCCATCAGGTCCTTGGTGGTTTCGTAGACGCAATAATCGGTGGCGATGCCGCAGATGTCGATGCCCTCGAATTTTTCGTTGGCGATGACGGCACGGAGCTTTTCGCCGCATTGTGCGTTTTGGAAGATGCTAAACTCCTCTTTCTCAGGCAGGTTCCCCTTCTGCATGTAATGGATGTTGGGGATGTCGCGCAAAATGTCGTTCAACACTGTTTGCAGGGCGGGATAAACCTTTTGGCCGTCGGTGCCTAACACACAGTGGGGTGGGAAGTCACCACCTTGCTCGACAAACGAGCAGTGGTTGGCCGGGTGCTCGTCTTGGGTGACGATGATCCAGCCGTAGTTCTTCCAAGCGCCTTCTTTCAGGGCTTTGGCTAAATAATCCATGGCGGCAGGGCCGTTTTTGGTGGCCAAGCTACCCGTGGTGAAGTCGACTTGCGGGTCGACGATGATGAGCATACGGTTGGGAAGCTGGGGCGTTTCGGCTTTTTCAGCCATTTCCACTTTTTCCTTCTTTTCTTTCTTGGCTTTCTTTTCTGCTTTGTCGTTGTTGCCGCAGCCAGCCATGGCGAGGGCGGCGATGAGCACGATAGCTCCGATGAGGTTTCTCTTCATGTGTTTATGTGTTAGAAATTTGCGGCAAAAATAGTGAAAAAAATCATTTGTATAGCTTTTTCACCCAATCTGCATGACCGATGCGCCGCAAAGCGTTCTTCACCCACTCTCGGTTTTCGGGCTTGTACCAGAAGAAGAAGCGTTGCTGGGCGAGTTTTTCCTCTTTGGTCTTGGCGCAAAAAACGGGTTCCAAAGTGTAAGGGTCGTAGCCCGAATAATAGATTTCGGTGGCCAATGTCATCGGGGTGGGCGTGAAGTCTTGCACTTGCTCCAAATGATAGCCTAATTCCTTGGTTTTCACAGCCAAGTCGGCCATGTCTTCCAAATAGCAGTCGGGATGGCTGGAGATGAAATAGGGAATCAGCTGTTGGTTGAGATGCTCCTTTTCGTTGAGTTGGTCGAATTTCTTCTTCAGTTTGACGAACATGTCGAACTTGGGCTTGCGCATGAGTTTCAGCACGGCGTCGCTGGTGTGTTCGGGGGCCACCTTCAGCCGACCGCTGACGTGGCGCGTCACCAACTGGCGGAAGTATTCGTCGTAGCCCATCGCACGGTTTTCTTCAGGCGTGCAGTCGTGCAAAAACAGGTCGTAGCGGATGCCCGAGCCAATAGTGGCTTTCTTGACCTTCGGGTGTGCGTCCACCTCTTTGTATATCTCGATCAGTGGATGGTGGTCGGTGTTGAGGTTCTTGCAAACGGTGGGTTGCAGGCAGGTGGGACGGGCGCATTTCTCGCAGAGGCGTTCGTCCTTGCCTTTCATTCGGTACATGTTGGCCGACGGACCTCCAAGGTCGCTGATATAGCCTTTGAAGTCTTCCATTTCAACGACTTTCTCCACCTCGCGCATGATGGACTCCTTGCTGCGCGAGGCGACAAACTTGCCCTGGTGTGCCGAAATGGTGCAGAAGGCGCAGCCACCAAAGCAACCGCGATGCAGGTTCACAGAGTGGCGGATCATCTCATAGGCGGGAATCACGCCGCGCTTGGCATATTTCGGATGGGGCAGCCTCGTGTAAGGCAAATCAAAAGAGGCATCAATCTGTTCCGTGGTGAAAGTCGGCAATGGCGGATTGATGATGAGCCGTTGGCTTCCAACTTCTTGAATGAGTCTTGCCGCGTGTTTCTTGTTGGATTCCTCCTCGATGTGGCGGAAGTTGGAAGCATATTTCTTTTTGTCTTTGAGGCAGACTTCGTGCGAGACAAGCTCGATGGTTTGGCCCTCAAAATCGGGCAGTTTTTCTTTTTTGTCCTGCAAGAAAAAGGTCTGCTTGATGTCGGTCAGTTCGCTGGTTTTCTTGCCGCTTTGTATGGCTTTGGCGATTTCCACCATTGTCAGTTCGCCCATGCCGTAAACGCCCAAGTCCGCCTTGGAATCCACCAAAATGCTGGGTTTCAGGCAATCGTCCCAATAGTCGTAGTGCGTCACCCTTCTCAGCGAGGCTTCAATGCCGCCTATAATAATAGGTGTGTCGGGATAGAGTTGCCGGAGGATGTTGCTGTAGACGATGGTGGCGCGGTCGGGACGGAAGCCCGCCTCGCCGCCAGGGGTGTAGGCATCGTTGCTGCGCAGGCGTTTGTTGGCAGTGTAGTGGTTCACCATCGAGTCCATGCAGCCTGCCGACACGCCGAAAAACAGCCTTGGCTTGCCAAACTTCTTGAAATCGCGCAAGTCGTCGCGCCAGTTGGGTTGCGGGATGAGCGCCACGCGGAAGCCTGCATGTTCGAGCACGCGGCCTATCACTGCCGCGCCGAAAGCGGGGTGGTCGACGTAGGCATCGCCGGTGACGAAGACGATGTCCACCTCGTCCCAACCGCGCAGGTCGGTCTCTTTTTTCGTTATCGGAAGCCAGTCGAGGAGGGTCATGGTGCTTTAATCGTTAGGCCACAACAAGTTCTTTATGGTTTATGGGGACTTCCAACAGGTTTTCCCCTAAAGCAATGGAAATCTTGCAAAGCGTTGCCAGGGTCATGTTGTGGGTTCCCGAAAGCCAGCGACTGATTTCTGTTTCCGTCTTGCCCATCAGCCTTGCGAAGTCTTTTTGCGACATTCCCTTTTCTTCCAGAATGTCGTAGATGCGGTTGGCAATGGCTACAGAAAGTTCCATTTGCATTTTCATCTCGGGGGAAATCGTTTCGCGGATTTCGTCCATTATTGGGTTCGTTTTCATTTTTATAAGGCATTTATGGTTCGTCGTCGATTGAAAAAGTCAGTGTGCCCAACAACTTGGTTCCAGTCACTGTAATAACTTTTTGTTTTTCAAATTGTTTCAGCTGTATATCAATTTTTTGAAGCGTTTGAACACATTTGTGCAAATGAGAATCCTCTTCGTAAGTGGCTGTTGTCTTTAATCCGCCGTTGCCAAGAATCAATACTTTGGCAGCGATATTGAGCAGATACAGGCGAAGCGAGGTCGTTTCAAGGTGGGAAGGCAAAGCCATTACCCTGTCCCTACGCGTTCCCTCATAGCGGAAATGTCGGTCCTCGGCACCATCGCGTTTGATAATGTCAAGGCGATACACCAATTGGCGCACGTCGTCAGGGTAGGTGTCCTTATAAGCAAGCAGGAATTTCTCAAATTCAGAGTATTCTTCGTTCTCAAAATGAGGAGAATACAGACTTACTTTATTGCCGTCTTCAAGAAGTTCCAAAAACAGGTTTCGTTCCATGGCGGTATATTATCACGCCGCAAAAATAAACATAAAAGTTGATTTTGCGATATTTTTTGAAAAAAAGCTCTTTTTTCGTTATCGGGAGCCAGTCGAGGAGGGTCATTGGACTGAAAAAAAGAACTACAATCTTTCAATTTCTTCAACCGTCAGTCCGGTAATCTCGGCGATGTCATCGGAAGGATACCCTTTTGATTTCATTTTTCGGGCAGATGCAATGGCGGCTTCGGCTTTACCTTCTTCTCGGCCTTCTTCTCGGCCTTCTTCTCGGCCTTCCTCTTTACCTTTGTTGAACGACGTGTCCATCGAGTTCTTCAGGTCGCGGTAGATTTTCAAACGTTCCTCGTATTCCTTACGTTCTTTTGAAGGTAACTTTTCAAGTTCTTCTGGGGAGAGGAAATTGAAACCGAAGTCGGTGTAAGGGTTGATGTAGCGTTCTCTTCTTTCGTCAATCATGATGTCCATCGTTGTGTTACGTTTGCAAAGTTAGGCATTTATTTTTGAAATCGGCGTTTTTTTTCTTGTTTTTCCTCTATCGCGAATCAAAAACATGCCCGATAGCGCCCCAAAATCAACGTCATATGATAATTTATGGACAATTCGTGATACATTCATGGCCATTCGTGTTTGAAGAAAAAAAATGAGGGCAGGTGGTAGATTCTCGTAATGGCAGTTCTCTGTAAAGTTGAAATCAAACAACAAGTCAACAAAACAACAGAACAATAATTAAAAATCTACAGCAATGAAAAACTTTCACAAATCAATCAAAGCCTTTATGGCAGTCACGGTTTTAGCCGCAACGATGAGTCTCACTTCATGCGATGTCATGTTGGACGTTTTGGGTGGGATGGCAATGGGTATGGCCTCTTACAATCCTTATGGGTATAATGGATACACGGCATATACGGATAACAGTTACTTGCTGGATCCCAACTACGCTATGTGGCAGGTTCAAAATGGAATCGTCCTTGGTGGCACTGGCGAAAGCAGTAGTAGCTCAAGTACGAGCACAGGCTCTACCACAGGTGGCACTACAACCAAGACCCACAAATGCGGTCTTTGTGGTGGAAGCGGTAGGACGGTGAAAACCGATGGGATTTCGTTCGGCAATAACAAATATTGCAGCGAATGTGGCAAAACCGTTGGCGACTACCACTACCATTCAAAGTGCGAAAGTTGCGGAGGCAAGGGGTATTGGTAACACTCAGGAAGTGACAGATTAAGCAAACGGTGATCAGCGGAGCGAAACAAGCACTCCGCTGCTTTTGTTTGTCAAAAGCCCTGTTTCACCGCTGGGAATCGTAAAACAATCCATCCATCATAACTTGGTATTGCACTGCAGCTGAGTATTCGTTCTTGAACAGCCCGTGGGGCGTAATCCACGTGGGAATGATGCCGCACTTGGTTTTGGTGGCGTTGCAGAACGCGGCAATGCGGTTTTTCAGCTTCTTGTCTTCGTCGGAGGTTATGGTGTATTCCGAATAAGTGTATTTGATTTCACAGAGGTTGATCAGGTGGTCGGCTCGCTCAATGATGAGGTCGATTTGGGCCTTGGGAGCGGTATCGTTTCGCCAGGAATAAAACTCCACCGCAATGCGGTCCAATCCCAAGGCATGGCGTATCTGGTATTGGTGGGCGACACAAATCCTTTCGAAAGCCAACCCCAGCCAAGTGTTGGTTACGGGCGTGTTGAGGTGCTGCTCCCAATAGTCGTCGGTGGTGATTTTCTTGGAGAAAGTAAGATGGAACAGCGAGAAGAAATCCACCAATTGGTAATAGGCATCTTTCATTTTGGGCTTGCCATTCACTTTCGAGATGTAACGCCTGATAAGGTCGCAATGGACGAGGTTGTCGAGCTGTTTTGTAAGTGAGCCGCTTGACGGGATTTTCATGGCTTCTTCCAATTCGGAGCGGGTCATGCCTTGCTTGTTTTTTCCCAGGGCTTCCACAATGCGCAGGTAAGGCTCGGGCGACTTGAAGAGCGATGCGTAAAGGCGGTCGTATTCTTGGCTAAGTTCGGCGTTTTTCCGGAAATAGATCCTGTCGATGTTTTGGGCGAGACTTTCCTGCTTGTCCAAAAGGCTGAGGTAATAAGGAACACCACCCAGCATCATATAGGCCTCCACAATCATTTGCCTTTGCCATTGTATGCCTTTGCTTTTCAGGTAAGCCTCGGTTTCGCCCAAGTTGAACTGCCTTAGGTAGATGCTCCGCGTAATGCGGTTGTGCAACCCGCCGTGGTTGTCGATGATGTTGTCAATCATCCACGAGGTGGCTGAGCCACATACGATGAGGAAGACCTCTTTCCGTAATGACGCCCATGTGTTCCAAAAGTGCCCCAATGCCTTGATGAAGCCCGATTTGGGTGTGTCGAAGCAGGGCAGTTCGTCGATATAGATGACGAAACGTCCAGTGTGCGTTCGGTTCTCTAATGTTGTTTTCAGCATTTCAAAGGCCTCAAGCCAGTTTTTTGGTCTTCTTCCTTGATAGCCGGCAACAGCCAAGGCGCTTGTGAAGGCAAAAAGCTGGTCCTCTCTTTTCCCATCGATGATACCTGTGGCCGAAAAAGCGAAGTCGTTCTCGAAAAATTGTTGGATGAGATAGGTCTTGCCCACGCGCCTTCTTCCGTAAACGGCAACAAACTCAGGCTTTCCCGAATTGCGCAGTTTTTGGAGAAGCCGTATTTCCTCGTGTCGTCCTATGAAATTCTTTTCCATGTCTTTTGTCTGAAATTCAGCCGCAAAAGTACAAAAAAAATGTTTGATAGCTCCCCAAAACTCATTTTTTTTGATAGATTTGGGGAAATATAGATGCTATAAATCCCCAAAACTCGTTTTTTTTGATAGATTTGGGGAAATATAGATGCTATAAATCCCCAAAACTCATTTTTTTTGATAGATTTTGGGAAGTATAGACACTATTTTCCGACCTTCTTTTTCGCCACAAATATTTATTTTCACAAACCCTTCTTTATTCCAAAAATTATTCCGACCTTTGCAGCCGCAAAAATCGAGAGCAAAAATTGTTTCAAGAAATTATAAATCAATAGTTTATGAGCAAGATTAACGACATAATGAACGAAATCGGCCAGGCTTTGGCCAGCAAAAAGTTCTGGGTGGAGCTGCTGATTATGACCTTCGGCATGTTCATGACGGGCGTTTGCGTGTATTATTTCCTCGTCCCGAGCAAGCTGATCGTGGGTTCCATATCGGGTCTTTCCATCGTGCTGACCAACATTTTCAACAGCATGGGCATCAACATCGGGCTGCCTTCGATGATTACCATCATCAACGCCATCCTGTTGGTGCTGGCCTATCTTCTTGTTGGCAAGGAGTTTGGACTTAAGACCGTTTATTGCGCCCTTATCCTCGGTCCCATGACCAAGGTGTGCGAATGGATTTATCCTTGGCAAAACTTTGCCACGCCTAACGATTACCTTGTCAATATGGGCGTCGCCCCCGACCAAGCCTTCTCGGTGATGGGCAACCCGTGGTTCGACCTGCTTTGCTGCGTCATCATCCTGAGTGCGGCGCAAACGCTGATGTTCTCCATCAACGCCTCGACGGGTGGCTTGGACATTTTGGCCAAAATCGTCAACAAATACTTGCACTTCGACATGGGCAAGTCGGTGAGCGTGGCGGGTGCCATCATCTGCCTCACGGCTTTCGCCATCAACCCGTTCCAGATGGTCGTCATCGGCCTCATCGCCACTTGGATCAACGGCATGGTTGTCAACATGTTCACGGCCAACCTCAACCGCCGCAAGCGTGTGTGCATCGTGTCGAAGGACTACGACCGCATCCGTCGCTATATCATCGACGACCTGGGACGTGGCTGCACCTTGTATGAGGTCATCGGCGGCTATACCAACGAGAAGTCGATCGAACTCGAAGCCTTGCTCACCAACGACGAGTTCTCCAACCTGATGGAATTCCTTGGCAAGAACGAAATCAACGCTTTCACCACCGCCGGCAACGTGAGCGAGGTGTACGGTTTGTGGTCGAAGGACCGCCACAAGGCGAGAAAACATGCAGAAAAGAGATAAAAAGAGTAGATAGATTGTTTTTTCATGGTGCCGCAGTCCGGAGCAATCCGGCTGCGGTTTTTTCGTCTGTAGTTGGAGGGGATTTGCAATCCCCGACATTTGAAGAGCGGATTTGTAATCCGCATAGAAATTATTCCTATTTTTGTGCCAAATTAAAACCTACGAAAATGGAAAAACTTTTAGACAAATTCCTGAGATACGTCGCAGTGGAAACTACCTCCGACGAAAATTCCGAGTCGCAGCCCAGCACCGCCAAACAGTTGAACCTGTTGAAGATGCTGCGCGACGAACTGCAAGCCATGGGCATCGAGGCCACCCTCGATGAATACGGCTATGTGATGGCCACCATCCCTTCCAATGTCGACCGCGAGATTCCCGCCATCGGCTTCATCGCCCACGTCGACACGTCGCCCGATGCATCGGGCAAGGACATCAAGCCGCAAATCATCCCGAACTATGATGGTGGCGACATCGTTTTGAACAAGGAAAAGAACATCGTTTTGCGCGTTTCCGAATTTCCTGAAATGGCGCAATACAAAGGCCAGACGATGATCACCACCGACGGCACGACCCTGCTCGGCGCGGACGACAAGGCGGGCGTGGCCGAAATCATGTGGGCAGCCCAATACATGATGGAGCACCCCGACTTCAAGCATGGCGAAATCAAGATTGGATTCACGCCCGACGAGGAAATCGGACGCGGTGTGGTGAAATTCGACGTGAAGAAGTTTGGCGCGAAATACGCCTACACGATGGATGGCGGCGAAATCGGCGAGTTGGAGTACGAAAACTTCAACGCCGCTGCCGCCAAAATCCACATCCAAGGCAGCAACATCCATCCCGGCTACGGCAAGGACAAGATGGTGAACTCGATGCTTATCGCCATGGAACTCAACGCGATGCTACCCGTGGAGCAAGTGCCGCGCTATACGCAAGGCTACGAAGGCTTCTTCCATCTGACCGACATCAACGGAACTGTTGAAGAGACCAACATGTCGTACATCATTCGCGACCACGACCGCGCCAAGTTCGAGGAAAAGAAAGCCCTGATTACGGCTGTGGCCGAGTTCTTGAACAAGAAATATGGCAATGTGGTGACGTTAGAGCTGAAACACCAGTATTACAACATGCGCCAAGAGGTGGAACCGCATTTCTTCATCGTCGAGAAAGCCTTGAAAGCCATGGAGATGGCTAATATCAAGCCGAAAGTGCAACCCATTCGTGGCGGCACCGATGGCGCCAACCTTTCGTTTATGGGTCTGCCTTGTCCCAATATCTTCGCTGGCGGACACAACTTCCACGGCAAGTTGGAGTATGTGCCGCTCGAAAGCATGGTGAAGGCTGCCGAGGTGATTCTGAACATTGTCACCTTGTTCCAGGCGGAATGAAGATTTGGTCGGTTATGAAAAGAAAGCTCCTAACGGAGCATAACCAATTGATTCGGTGAGTTCAATGAAAAGTTAGCTCCTAACGGAGCATAACCGATTGATTCGGTGAGTTCAATGAAAAGTTAGCTCCTAACGGAGCATTCTTGAAAACACCAACCATTGAAAAACGGCTTGCAGAAATGTTTCCGCAAGCCGTTTTGTTTTGCCTAAGATTTCCTGTTACGCTTAAGCGTAAGCCGGAGCTTCGTTCTTCAGCTCTTCATAGAATTTCACATGCGCCATCTCCATCCATGGAGCCACCCAAAGCATGCCGATGCCTAAGGTAATGATACCCAAGAGAA
>CAMKAR010000045.1 GCA_946410535.1 uncultured Bacteroidales bacterium | reverse complement strand
ATATCTTTGTACAATGCCCTCAGGGGTACAACGGTTGAAAACGCGAGCTGTCAGCCAAACGGTGTCGCTCACATAGTTTAGTACGTACATTTTGCAGTGTTTGCCCTTGTCGCCGAAAGGTTCGAGCATCCATAGCATTGGCTCTTCGAAGCTCCATGTGACGGTGTCCCAAATACATTTTGGGTTGGTGTCCCAAACCTGAAAATCGTATGCGTTGATTTGGAATTCGGTAGCGGTGACAACCCAGTGTGGGGCTTTGTTTGTGGTATCCATGGGGTAGATTTCGGTGGGTGAAGGCGTGTAATTGATGGTAAGGTCTAAGTCAATGATACTGTCACATCCATTTTGGGCCTGACTTTCGTATGTATAATGTCCTGACTCAGTCAGATAGCCACCATTAGCTAACCGCCATGGGTATTTGTTGCATGCAGTCTCGTTCAAACGGATGCTATAATCTTCCGCGAAAGTAAGGTCAAGTACAAAGATTTCATTGCATCCTGTAGTGCCTACTATTGTGTCGTAATAAACACCATCATGCGAATAAATATGACCATGCCATGTGAACGAATCTTCGCATGTCGTCTCTATTTGTGTTGGATGCACTTGCTCGTGACCTATCGTAAGGTGCAGGGTTACGATGCTGTCGCAGCCAAGGGCCGTTTGGGTGGAATAGGGATAGTCGCCCGATGCCGTGTATGTGGCACCGTGCCAGGTGAATGTGTTGCAGGCGATTGCCGTTGTGTCGCTTTGGACATCGTGTCCAATGGTCAGGTACAGCACAAAGGTGCTGTCGCAAGCGCCGGGCGACTGGACAAAATCGGTGTAGGTGCCGCTTTCCGTATAGGTGGTTCCCCGCCAAACGTAGTTGTTGCATGCTGTCACCTCTTCCTCGGAACTGAAGCTGCCGCTGATGTTGAGGTTCAAAACCAAAAGGCTGTCGCAGCCTGCGATGCTTTGTTCCAAATGCTCGTAAACCCCAGGTTCTGTGTAGGTTGTGTTGTACCATTCGTATTCATCACAAGCCGTTACGTTGAGTAAAGTTGTGTCAACCGGATTGATGGTCAGATGCAGCATTATTGTGCTGTCGCAGGATTCAGGCATTTGCACAATGTAGGAATAAGTGCCGCTTTCCGTAAAGGTGGTTCCATGCCAATCATAGCTGTCGCATGCCGTGACATACTCTTCCGAGAAAGGAGTCCTGACTTCTATCACTTTTGTAAGAAACAGAGAATCCATGTCCCTGTGAGGATTATGAAGCACGTTGGTCACAGTGTAAAAGCCGTCGGTGCTATAGTTGTGTGTGACTTGTTCCCCTTGCGCCGATGTGCCATCGCCAAAATACCACGTCACATCATCATAATTCCAGTTGGTCACCGAATTGAATTCTATCTCTTTGTTGGCGCAGAAATAATGGTCCTCTGGGATTTCCGTATGGTCCCAACCATCTATCGTCATGGTATAGGTGAAGTTTGTGCTAAAACTATGTGCCTTAAGGAAAACACCTGAATCAGCAAACTCGTCACCTACGTCGCAAATGGCCATTTTGATATGGTAACTCGACATGGGAACCACATCAAAGCTTACTTCCATCAAGGTAGTGAACCCGTCAAATTGGATGGTAGCACCGCCTGTATTGTCAATGTAATAAGCAGAATTGTGATTTAGGTTCACGTTATCTATGCTGACAACCTCTGTCGTTCCTGGTATCAAGGCCATGTTTTGATGGTCGTAATACCCTCCCGCCGGATTTGTGCCTTCAACAAAAAAGCCGAATACGTCATTATAACCTTGACCGACATATTCCATATATTCTTCGGAGCCGAAAACGAAACTGAAAGTCACTCTGTTATCCCATGGGATAAAATCAAACTCAAGCACTGCGACATCGGTTGTAGGTCCAGAGGCAATGGAAACTAGATTCTCATCATAATATGCTGCGCACGTTGAGGGAACCATTATTTCATCCGTGTCATTTGGGCCGACAGCGACACTCACCCCTCCAGATGCCAGGATGAGGCCGGCCTCCATGCCAATGTTAGTAGGTGTGCTACCCGTCTCGAACTTACCAATGAGGTTGCAACCAATGATTCCATCGGAACCGTTGAATTTGGCGTTTGAAATGGTTACGCCATTGTCCAAAAGAATGTTCCTGACCAACGAATCCGCTGTCCAGCCATTCAATTCGGATGCTTCGGTCACGATAAGTTGGGCATTAAGATTTCCTATAGACGCGAGATTCAGGAATAATGTAATTAGGAATAGTATGTTGTTTCTTTTCATGGTATGAAGTTTTTAATGTCGAGGCAAAAATACATAATTGTTGGGGAATATGGAAGGAAAACTGCTTGAAAATCAAAAAATTTTTTTTGCACGCAGAATCCGCAGAACTCGCAAAACCTGCTAGACGCAAATACTTCGTCGCATTGCGATTCATGAGATTCTGCCTGAGATAAATCGTATTCTGCGTGAGATAATTTCCTACTTTTGCACCATGATTAAAACCACCGTTTCGAACAAAGAGATTTGGCGCATTGCATACCCCATCATGTTGGGCAACCTCGCGCAGACTATCATCACATTTACTGATACCGCTTTCCTTGGTCACCTCGGCACCATCGAGCTGAGTGCCTCCATGATGGCGGGACTGTATTATTATGTTTTTACTACTCTGGCCATGGGCTTTGCCGTTGGCATCCAGATTTTTATCGCGCGGCGTTTCGGCGAGGGCGACCTGAAGAAAATCGGCGTGGTGTTCCAGCATGGGGCGTTGTTTGTGCTGGGCTTGGGCATTTTGCTGTTTTCGATTTTGTTTTTCTTCAGCCATCGGTTGCTGCACATCATCATCGAGTCTGAAAACATCTATGCGGCGGCAGGGGAGTATCTGAGATTCAGGCAGTTCGGCATCATGTTCGTGGTGTTCAACTTCCTGTTTCGCTCGTTCTACGTTGGCATCAGCAACACGAAGGTCATCACTTTCTCGACCATCATCATGGCCGTTGTCAACATCTTCTTCGACTGGGCGTTGATTTACGGCAAGTTCGGTCTGCCCGAGATGGGCATTGGCGGTGCGGCCTTGGCCTCGCTGATGGCGGAGATTACGGCGTTTTGTTTCTTCTGGATCTACACCTATTTCACCATCCCGCACGAGGAATACGGCATGTTCCGCTGGCACAAATGGCAGCCCGCCTTGATGGGCGACATCCTCAAAGTGGCGTTCCCGAGCATGATTCAGCGGCTGTTCTCGTTTGGCGCCTGGTTCATCTTCTTCGTGATGATCGAGAAGATGGGGGAGATGGCCATTGGCGTGTCGTCGGTGGTGAGGAGCACCTATATGATTCTCATCATTCCGGGTTTTGCTTTTGCGGCCACGGCCAACACCCTGACGAGCCGCATCATCGGCGAAGGCAAGAGCGATGAGGTGATGTCGATGCTTTGGAAAGTGGTGAAAAACAGCTTGATATGTTCTTCGGTTTTGGTCGTCATCACCTTTATCATGCCGCAACTTGTCTTGCACATCTATACTGACGATGTGGCCTTGGCGCAAGCTGCAGTGCCATCGGTGTATGTTATTGCAGTGGCAACGCTTGTCAGTGCTATGGGAATGGTGTTTTTCGAGGCCGTCTCCGGCACGGGCAACACCACGGCGGCCATGGCCTTGGAGTTTGGCGTGCTCATCCTTTATATGTTCTACATTTATTTGATGACCAAGACCTCGACCATCGCGGGCGTGTGGACTGCCGAGTGGCTCTACAACGCGCTCATGGGCGTGATTTCGTTCCTTTACATTTGGAAAGCAGACTGGAGAAGGAAGAGGATCTGACAAATTGGCGAAGTCCTTCGGAATGATTCAGAAATAGTTTTTTTAATTTTTCTGGTTGCGCAACAGAAAATAGTGTATCTTTGCCGCCGATAAGCGGTGCCGCGAGGCCCAACAGGGAATCGGGTGAGAATCCCGAGCAGTTCCCGCTGCTGTAAGCTCTTCACGCTGAGCACGATGCCACTGAAAACCTCGTTTTTCGGGAAGGCGCTTAGCCTAAAGGAGTAAGTCAGAAGACCTGCCGTTTGTCGGACGAAACGATGCTTTCGGGACAAGAGCAGGCGTTCCTTATGGCAATATAATAAGGTGTACTACCATTTCCCGAGGCATTTGTTGGCACGAGACTACGTGACATGAGACGCGAGTCTTTGTCTCAGGTCGCGCGTCAAGAAATGAATTGTCAAACCTAAAAATTATATTATTATGCGTAAAATCTTTACTTTAACATTCCTCATGGGAATCTTCGGTCTGTTTACGACCAATGTCTTCGCTCAGGAAGACGCATCAATCGACCCTGCCAACATCCGTTATTGGATTGGCGAAGGTGAAAACGAAGTGGTGTTCATCGTCAACTGGAACGAGCCTGACACGGCCTTGGCATGGGGCTACCGCTTCAATGAAGAACACGTCACGGTGGAAAACGTCATGGACGCCATCGCCGAGGCTGACTATCGTTTCGATTACGACGCAGCCAGTGGTTGGCTGAGCGACATCAAGTTCAACGACGGTGTCCTCGACCTGAAGTTGGCTGGCTCCTATTGGATGTTCAACGTGAACGGTGCAACGGCTCCTGATCTCTACACCAACATCACAGTGACCGACGGCGACTGGATCAAGTGGGGTGACGAATCCTGCGGCACCCTCATCGATCCTGAGAACTACTTCTATGTTTGGACAAAAGAAGTGGCTGCCGTGTATCCTTTGGCCGATGAAGCCACGATTGACTTCTCCGAAATCCAATACTGGATTGGCGAAGGCGCCAACGAGGTGGTGTTTGCCGTCAACTGGGCTGAGCCTAACATCTGCTTGGCTTGGGGCTATCGTTTCGATGGCGAGAGCAAGATCCTCAAGGAAGTGATGGACGACATTGCTGCCGCCGATGGCCGTTTCAGCTATGTGCAAGGCGCTTGGGGTGTCGACGACATCAAATACAATGACGGCGAGCTCAACCTTGGTGTCTCGGAGTATTCCTACTTCATGTACAACATCAACGGCATGATGGCCTGGTATGGCTATGACCAACAGGAAATCGTCGCTGGCGACTTCATCAAGTGGGGCGACGTGGCTTGCGGCACCGAAATCGCCGAATGGACCTACGTTTGGGAACAACCCGTCGAACCCGTGAGCGTCTATACCAATGTGAACGAAAACGCCAACACTACGCTTTCGGTCTATCCGAATCCCGCTGTGAGCGAGACCTTTGTGACCATCGCCAATGCTGGCTTGAACGAGGTTTCGGTCTACGACATGCAAGGCCGCATGGTCAGCACGATGAACGTTGAGGCCGTGGCTGGCGAGCAAGTGCGCATCAGCACCACCGAACTGAACGCTGGCGTGTATTTCATCAACGTGAAGAGCGAGAACGCAGTCGGCACGGCAAAACTCGTCGTGAAATGAGAAAACTCTTTTCCATAGTGATGGCATTGGTGCCGATGGCATTGTGGGCGCAGTTTGCACCGCCTGCGGGTGTCGCCGGCACCACAGCCATTCATGCCGACTCGTCGGCTTTTGTGGCTTGGGCTACGGGTTGTGCTATTGAGCGCGGACCGCAGAACATCGCGCGACCGGCCAATGGCTTGGCTTCATATGGTTCCGATACCGATGCTTTGGGCAAGGCCGACAATATGGTAGCCAGCCTCGGCGACGGTGGCATTGCCGTGTTGACTTTCAACTCGCCAATCTTTAATGGAGAAGGCCCCGACTTTGCCGTGTTTGAGAACGGCTTTGCCTACGACACCGACCCAAGCCTTTATTTCTTGGAGCTTGCTTTCGTGGAGGTAAGTTCCGACGGCAAGAACTATTTCCGTTTTCCCGCCATCTCGGCAGTGCAAACCGAAGATCAGGTGGGTAGTTTCGACGGCCTCAAGCCTGAATGGGTTCACAATTTTGCCGGAAAATACAAGGCCTTCTTTGGCACGCCTTTCGACCTCGACGATTTGGAAGACAATGCCTTACTCGACAAGAACAAGATCACCCATGTCCGTCTCGTCGATGTGGTGGGGAGCATAAAGCCTGAGTATGCCACGGTTGACTCCGAAGGTAATTTCGTCAACGACCCCTGGCCCACGGCTTTCAATTCCTGCGGCTTCGACCTCGATGCCGTCGGCGTGATTCACGACTTGGCGCACAACGATGTGGCTGAAAACGAGAATGTCCACGTGGCCATGTATCCCAACCCTGTCAAAGGTAGTCTGCAAGTCAAGGCAGAAGGGCTGCAATTGGTTGAGGTGTTCAACATGGCCGGTCAGTTGGTGCTGACTTCGACGAGCGCGTCCATCGACATGAGCGTATTGGAAGATGGCCTTTATCTTGTCCGTGTCGTTTGCGAAGGTGGAATTGCTACGAAACGTATTGTGAAACAATAAATTATTGAGTTATGAAAAGACAAAAATGGTTGTTGCTGGCAGTTTTAGGTGTAACGTTGTTCGCCTGCAAACCCGACCCGCCTGTCAATCCCGAAGGCTTTTCGGTGGGTTCGGGCGTGTTGGTGCTCAACGAAGGCACCTACCAATACTCCAATGCCTCCTTGACGTTCTATGACCCTGTCGCCGACACGGTGGCCAACAACCTGTTTTACCGTGTGAACGACGCTCCTTTGGGCGATGTGGGACAAAGCATGACGCTGGTCGATGGGAAGCTCTACATCGTCGTCAACAACAGCAACTTTATCTATAAGGTGGATGCCAACACGATGGTGTGCGACACGACGAAGCCTTTCCGCCTCACCGATTTCTATTCGCCGCGCGAGATGCAGTTCGTTGCGCCCAACAAGGCTTACGTCAGCGATTTGTACGGTTCACAATTGTGGATTGTCAACCCGCAGGACATGACCCATTCGGGCAGTATCGAGATGGGCAAGGCCACGGAGAAGATGGTGCTGGTGGGCAACGAACTCTATGTGAGCAACTGGTCGAACACCTTTGTGCAAGGCGTGGAGAAGAACACCGTGCAAGTAGTCGATGTCAACAACGACGTGAAGGTCGCTGAAATCACGGTGGGGAAGGAGCCCAACACGATGGCGGTCGACAGGAACGGCCATGTGTGGGTGCTTTGCGAAGGCGCCACATGGGAGGTCGATGGCGAGAATCCTACCCTTTGGGAAATCGACCCGCAGCTGAAGACCGCCGCAAAACGATGCGAGTTTGAAGGCACAGCCTTGTGTGTCAGGGCCAATTCGTCGGGCGACCAACTTTATGTTATCAACGGCAACGTGGTGCGCCGTTTCGACATCGCCACGTTGAGTTTGTCGGAGACGTTCCTTATCGAAGGCGAACCTCAGTCGATGTTTTACAATATGGCTGTCGAGCCGACGACGGGCGACATCTACATCGCCGATGCCAAGAACTTTGTGATGAACGGCACGGTGTATCGCTATTCCAACGACGGCGTGCTGTTGGCTTCGTTCACGGCAGGCCTCATCCCCAGTGCAATGTTGTTTAAATAATTGATATTCTTTGAGGGGATGGCAAATCCCCAGCTCTGTTCGGGCGGATGGCGCATCCGCCCGAACTTTCTAAAACAAATCAACAAATGACAAAAACCTGTCCCCGCTGCGGAAAAACATTCGAGTGCGTCCACTCAGTGGACTGCTGGTGTGTCAAGGTGAAGCTCACCGACGCCACGAAAGTATATTTGAAAGAGCATTACAGCGACTGCCTGTGCAAGGAGTGTCTCGAAAAACTGAACCGACAATGAGAAAACTTTGGCTTTTGCTGTTGTTTCCTTTGATGGCTTGTAGCCACCAAACGAAACAAACTGAAGAGATGGCGCAAGGCGACAATCTGATGCGTTATGCCCGAAACATCTCCATTTACGAGAAAGACTACGGCTATCGCGCCGAGGTGCTTTGCCCATGGGACACCACGCTTTCGTTAGGCTCGTTCGCTTTTGTCAAGGATACGACAAAGGCCGTTGATGCCGATGTGAAGGGCGTTTTGAATGTTCCGGTCAAGTCGGTGATTTCGTTTTCGGCCACGCAATGGGCTGTGTTTTTGCGTCTTGGGGAAATCGACCGCGTGAAAGGCATCCTCGAAGGCCGTTTCGTGGTCGATTCCACGATGCTTAGCCTGTTGGCGCAGGAAAAGGTTTACGACATTGGTACCGAGGCCGCCGCCGACGTGGAGCGGATGATCCAGCTGAAGCCCGATGCCTTGCTTTATTCTCCTTATTTCGATGGCAACCAAGGTGGACTGAACGTCACAGGGGCGGTGCTGTTCCCCTTTGCAGACTATATGGAAAACACGCCTTTGGGTCGCGCCGAGTGGATCCGTGTCATCGGGATGCTTACGGGCTGCGAGGACAAGGCCGACGCTTGGTTTGACGACATTGAAAGACGTTACAACGCCCTTTCAGGATTGTGCGCCAATGTGGAAACGCGGCCAACGGTGTTTTCCGACTTGGCTTTCAACGGGCAGTGGTATGTGGCAGGTGGTCGCAGCTACATCGCCAAGCTCTTCGCCGATGCCGGTGCCGACTATATCTGGAAGGACAACCCATCGACGGCCAGTGTGCCGATGGATGCCGAGAGTATCCTCGCCAAGGCGCAAAAGGCCGACTATTGGCGCGTCATCAATTCCAATCCGTTCCCGATGACCTACGAGTCGTTAGCCAAGGAAAGCCCTGTATATTCGCTTTTCGACGCCTTCAAGAACCGCAAAATCATCGTGTGCGACATCCTCTCGACGGGCTATTTCGAGCAGTCGCAATGCGAGCCTGACCTGCTTTTGGCCGACTTCATTCATTTCTTCCACCCCGAACTCCTCACGGGCGAATGGGCTGGTTATCAGCCTAAATACTACCATTTAGTGGGCAAGTAATCACCGCCTGAACGGGCAGTCAACCGAACAGTTGGCACAGCCGCTGCAATTCCCTTTGCTTTTTCCGTCACTGCCACAGGAACATTTGCCTTTGCCGCTTCGCAAAGTGTGGATGGCCAAAGCGACCATCGCCGCGACGACCAAAAGCACTATGACGGTAGCGAGGTTCATGCGATGACGGCGTTGGCGATAAGGTAAGCAACGAAGGCGACGACCCAGGCGATGACGCATTGGAACGCGATGATGAACAGCATCCACTTGGTGCCCAACTCGCGACGGATGGCGGCCACGGCTGCCACGCAAGGCGTGTAGAGCAGGCAGAACACCAACATCGAGACGCTGCTGGCCAAGGTGAACAGCGGCATGGCATTCAAGACTTCCAAGGTGGCAATGACGCTCTCCTTGGCCATGAAACCGCTAATCAAGGCCGTGACGACTTGCCAGCTGCCCAGTCCGATGGGCCGGAACACAGGTGCAATCCAACCGGCCACGCTCGCCAACATGCTTCCTTCGCCATTCTCTACCATATTGAAATGGAAATCAAAGGTTTGCAGGAACCAGATGACCAATGTGGCCAAGAAAATGACCGTGAAGGCGCGTTGCACGAAGTCCTTGGTCTTGTCCCAAAGCAGGTGGGCGACGTTCTTTGCACTTGGCAGGCGATAGTTGGGCAACTCCATGACGAAAGGTGCCACATCGCCCTTGTCGCCAAACCATTTGGTGAACAAGGCCGTGACGATGCCGACGAGGATGCCCAACAGATAGAGGCAAATCAGCACCAAGCCGCCATGGCCAGGGAAGAAATAGCTCGTGAAGAAGCCGTAGATCGGGATCTTGGCCGAACAGCTCATGAAAGGCGTGAGCAAAACGGTGCGCCAGCGGTCGTGGGTGGAGTGCAGGGTGCGCGTGGCCATCACGGCGGGCACGGTGCAGCCGAAGCCGATGAGCATGGGTACGATGCTGTGTCCGGTGAGACCGAGTTTGCGCAAGAAGCTGTCGCTGACGAAAGCCACACGGGCCATATAGCCGCTGTCTTCGAGCAGGCTGAGGAAGAAAAACAGCAAGATGATGATAGGCACGAAACTGAGCACGCTGCCCACGCCGCCAAAGATGCCGTCGACGACGAGCGACTGCACGGCGGGACTGACGTTCCAGTTGGCTAAAGCGGTGCCGACGATGCCGGCGAGCCACGAGATGCCTTGGTCGAGCCAGTCTTGCAGGGGCGCACCGAGCGCGTCGATGCTGAGCCAGATGATGCCCACCATGACGAGGACGAAGATCGGGATGGCGGTCCATTTGCCGGTCAAGACCTTGTCGATTTTGCGGCTGCGGCGGTATTCCTTGCTTTCCTTGGGCTTCACTACTGTCTTGTCGCACAGCTTCTTAATGAAGGAGAAACGCATCTCAGCCATGGCCGCTGCGCGGTCGAGGCCGCGTTCCTCTTCCATCTGTACGATGAGGTGTTCCAAGGTCTCTTTCTCGTTTTGGGTGAGTTGCAAGGCTTCGAGCACGATGGGGTCGCCTTCCACGAGCTTGGAGGCGGCGAAGCGCACGGGGATGTCGGCGCGTTGGGCATGGTCCTCGATGAGGTGCATGATGCTGT
>CAMKAR010000044.1 GCA_946410535.1 uncultured Bacteroidales bacterium | reverse complement strand
AGTATGCATACCACTTGATGATGCCGGGGACGATGAGCAGCAATGTCCAAAGAATGGTGAACACGGTTTTGAGCAACTCGATGCCCAACACGCGCCCATAGTCTTCCTTGAAGCCCGCGCTAAACATTTCCTTGATGGTCTCCTCGCGGTTCCGGTGGAAGCGGAGGATGCCGACGGAAAAACCATATTGGAGGTTGCAGCCAACGAGCAAGGCCACGAGGAACCCTACCGTGATGAAACCAACGTATTTGGTTTGGCTGCCGCCTTGCGAAATCCCGTTAATGAGAGCCACAATCAAAGCGGCCAATACGGGTTGTGTCCATTTGCCCCGAAGCACTCCGAGGGCGTAATTCTTAATGTCAGGTCTTGTCATCATGTTGTGTAGTTTTTTAGGGGTTTAACGTCACAAAGATAGTGTTTTTTGAATTATCAAAGCAATAATGGCGATTTTTTTTAGTTTTGCAGACCGAAAGGAGAAAAAATGAACCCAATCAAGAGCGGCAAGTGGAACAAGATTACTTTGGCATCGGTTTTCGCCATTGCCGGTGTGGTGTATTGCCTCATTTCGTTGGTCAACCATTATCTTTTCAAGACGTACGCGCTCGATCTGGGGCTTTACACACATTTCATGTATGAATATGCCCATTTTCGTAGAGCAGATTTGTTCATGATGGACATGGCGCCTCAGTCTGCCTTGAGCGCCCATTTCGACCTTTATCTTATTTTGCTTTCGCCTTTGGTGTACGTGTTCGGTTCGTACACCCTGCTTGTCATCCAGATTGCGGCAGTGTTGTTTGGAGGATACGGTGTCTACAAGTTGATTTTGCTTTACACGGACGACGACTTGCTCCCGCTTTTGGCTGTTGCGTCGTTCTTTTTCTCGTTTGGGGTGATACATGCCTTGTCGTATGATTATCATTCCAATGTGGTGTCGGCGATGATGCTACCTTGGATGCTCTATTGTCTCAAAAAAGGCCGTTTCATTGGAGCATCTGTCTTTGCCGTTTTGCTTGTCATCGGAAAGGAAAACCTGTCGCTATGGCTGTTTTTCATTGCTTTAGGCTTGATGTGGGATTACCGTAAAGACAAGAAAACGCTTTGGTATTTGTTTGGCTGTTCCGTTTTTGCATTGGTTTATTTTGTTGTGATCAACATGGTGGTAATGCCTCGGATTGGGGCAAGGGGAATCATGCGATATGAGTATCTGGGTAGCAATTATGCTGAGATTGCCAAGAATTTGATCTTGAATCCTGGCGAGACCCTGCGTATTTTGTTTAACAACACGAGTACACTGACGCGTTTCGATGGGGTAAAAGGAGAGTTTTATTTTTGCGCCTTGGCTTCGGGAATGCTTCTTACTTTGTTGAAACCCAATTATTTGTTGATGCTGGTTCCGCTTATCGCACAAAAAATGCTTGCCTCCAACGCTGTGTTTTGGGGCGTTTCGTTCCAATATTCCATCGAGTTTGTGCCCGTGTTGGTGGTCTCGTCTTTCTTGGTGATTCTCAAGCTGAAAAAACGGGGTTGGCGGCTGGCTTTGGGCCTGGCTTTGCTGCTTTCCACCGTGCTGACCACTTTTTACACCATCGGCGTACCCAAATCCAAGGTTTGGCTCGACCATATTTGTGTGTATCAAGGTCGTCACTACGAGCAAAAGCGTTTCGATGTGGATTATGCCCGCCAGCTCATCGAGATGGTCCCCAGCGAGGCTTCGGTGTGTGCCGAGACGAATTTCGTACCACATTTGGCTTTGCGCGACAACATACTGAACTTCGCGAATGCGACCAAGATAGACACTGATTATGTGCTGATTACGGAGCATTACATCAATTTCGAGCGGAATGGCGAGTTGCTGTTTGCCAATCGCGACGAATACGAGATGCTTGCCACCGATGGAAATCTCTATCTGTTCCGTCGGAAACTGCCATGACGTCACTTTGAATAGTAAAAGACGCTGTAAGGATGCTCGTCTTGTTCCCGCTCAAGCCTGAATCCAAGGCTTTCCAAATATTCCTTTAATCCCTTGATTGGCATTGCTTTGTGATATGGGAAAGCTACCTTGTCGTGGGCCTCGAAATCGGCTTTTTTGTAGTTGTAGTCGTAATAATAACCTTCATTCAAAAGGTAATCGCGAAAGACGTAATAGTTGGTCGGTTGGCTTTGGGTGCGGAAAATGTCGTGGTTTTCGTCCAGATAATAGGTGAACTGCTTGTCGAAATATTCGGGCAGGATAACGAGGACGTTTTCTTTTTCTTTGGCTTCAACCAATTGGTTGACAATCGGTTTTATGTTGGAATGCCAGCCGCTGAATCGTTTTGTGGAACTGTCAGGGGTGCAAGAAAAGGCCATGGCCGCTGCAAAGATGCCCATGAGTGCCCAACCGTAGGCTTTTCGCTTGGGAAACAGATAGTTGCAATAGGCTGCGATGGCAAGGTAGAAAATGGGGAAGAGGAAGTAGAAATAACGGTCGAGGAAGAAACCGGTGAAATAGGAGAGTACGAACGAAACCAATAGCGGAACCACCCAAAGCAAGGTGAGGATGGCCGTGTTCCCGAAGTGAAAGTTCTTTTTTGAAACATTGACAATCAATAAGATGAACGCTGTGGCGAGGATGACGATGGCCAAAACCGTTGTCACGGGTTCGTTGCACATGCGCCAAAGGAAGTCGTAGAGCGCTTCGGGGCTGGTGGTCTTCTCGATCCATGTGCCATTGACGCCCGAATCCATGAAACGTCGGAAAAGCACTGGAAACATGGGCGTGAACAGTAGGACGAGCGAGGCGGCATGAATCAGGTAGGGCTTCCAAATATTCTTCCTTATCGGTCTGATAACCAGAACGATGGCAAATTCCATCACGATAATCCAAACGGAGAGGTAGTGGCCGTACATCAGCATGAGGTTGGCGAGGGTCAAAAGGATGAATTTGAACGTCTTAGGCCGATGTATGGCGCTGACGAACAGGTAGACCGAGCATGCCGTGGCAAATCCGATGAGGCTGTAAACGCGACATTCGTGCGCCATATAGATGGAAAATGTCGAGAAGCAGTAGAATAGCGATGCGGCGACACCTACGAAACGCTGGATGTGCCGTTCGCCGAGCAAATAGATGGGTATGACGGTCAATGCGCTGAAAATGAGCGATAAGGAGCGGATGGCGACTTCTGAGATGCCGAAAACCTTGGTCCAAAAATGCAGCAGGGTTTCCCAAAGGGGCGGGTTGTCGCCTCGGGTGAGCATCGCAACGATGTCGGGAAGGCTTTGCAAGGCCATGTAGAGCGTGAAACTTTCGTCGCCGCCGAGGTCGGTCTTGCCGATGCAGAGGGCACGCAACGCAACGGCCAAGGCTAACAAAGCCAGGCATTCGAGCGCGGATTGCAGTTTGTTCGGTGTCTTGCAAAGGTTCATGGCTCGTCGGTTTTGTGTTTTTCGGCCTCGCGTTGGGCCATCAGGTCGTCGACGCTTGGCTGCATGTAAATCAGGCCTTTGCAGGCGTAGACGAAGAAGTTTTTGGCGGGTTTGCCCCCACGCTCTATGGTGATGGTGTCGATGGACTCGATGGACTGGAAGCCACCTGGGTAGAGTGCCTCAGGGCGTTTGTAGTAGCGGCTGTCGGTGAGGAACCAGAAATCCTCGCCTTTGGTGAAACCGCCTCGTTCGCCGTTGATCCACAGGTATTTGTGGAGTTTGTCGGGATAGCCGATGCCCATCACCTTCATGCCCAAGGGTCGTGCCACGTAATAGTCGAGGTTGGCCAAGGGGAACCATTCGTCGGCCACGATGCCGTCTTCTTCTTTCATCAAGCCTTCATCAATTTTCTGTTGGCGTAGGTCGGAGAATTTGCTCTCTAATTGTCGCCAGCCGTACATGTCGAGGGTGAAGTCGTTGCGCCCCAGCATCTCAGGCTCGGTGTGCCGGTCGAGGGGAATGAAACCCGTTTGGATTTCGGCGGCCCCGAAAACCACGACGAAGAGCATGACGCAAAGCGCCGCCACAATGCCTTTCGGGATGGCGATAAGCCCTTCTTTCATCGGCTTTTTGTCGCTTAAATGGCAGGCCGCCAATAAAATAAGTGTACTGTAAGCAGGAGCGTTCCAGTGGGGCAGGGTGGGGCGGGTGAGCGAAATGAGCAGGAAGGCGGCAATCAGTGGCAGCGTTGTGCAAAGCAGTAGCCGTTGGATTGGTTTTTCGAGATGGATTTTCCTTTTGAAAGCCGCGACTACGGCAATGACAATCAGGACGAAATTCACGGGGTTGTTGTAGAGGAACTCGCCTGCCAACTCGGTGCCGAACGTCGCGAAATTGATTTTGCCCAAGCCCACGCGGTCGCCATGGAAGCTGAAGCTGATGAAGTCGTATTTGTTGTTCCAATAAAGGATGGGGATGCAGCATAGGGCTGAAATGAGTAGTGAAACGTAAAGATAGGGGTTCTTTAGTTGTTTCCTGTTGAAAACCAATATGTAAAGCCCCATTCCGACCCAAAGGAACACGCCGGAATACTTGGATAGCATGGCAAGGCCGGCGAAGAGGCCGAAAAAAAGCAGGTAGCTGTTTTTCTGGATTGCTTCGTCGTTCCTCCTCGCAATGACGCGAAGCGTGTCGTCGTCTGCGTCATTGCGAGCGAAGCGTGGCAATCCAGCGAAATACCTGATAGCCATCCAAATGGCGAGCAGCCAAAACAGCATCAGCGGGGTGTCGGGCATGATGAAAATGCCGGTGATGACGAAACCGTAGACGGAGGCCGTGTAGAGCAGCGCCGCGTAAAATCCTGTCTGAGCGTCTTTGATGTCCTTCCCGATGCGGTATATAATATAGGTGTCGGCGGTCATGAAAAACACGGAGGCCAAGCGGATGAAAAACTCGCTGTCGAGCCGCAGGTTGAGGCTGAACAGTTGGATCATCCAACCCACCATGGGCGGATGGTCGAAGTGGCTCAGGTCGGGATAGAGAGCGTAGGTCCAATAATACACCTCGTCGTTGCCAAACTCGAGCCATGCGGCCATGATGCCTCTCACGATGGCGCTGACGGCCAAGAGCCAAACAAGCATCCGCTTGATTCCCTGTTCTTTAACTTGCATCGGCATCGGTTTTCCTTTCTTTTCTTTTTTTGATGAGATACCAAACGAAGGCCACGAAGGCCACGGCATAGACCACCCAATAGAGTATGGTTTGCGCGTAGTTGATGCTGTCGAGACGGCGGTCGACGACGATGGAGGTGGGGTGCCGAGTGACGGGGTTCAGATACAGGAAGTTCCTCCCGTTGAGGTCGATGCGGGTGCGCACATAGGTGTCTTCGGGCTGGATGACGTATTGGGCCGTTGCCACGTTCTCTTCGGTTTTCAGCACCTTGCCGTCTTGCCCGATGAATTGCACTTGGCGCATGGTCTCGGCTGAGGTTTGGATGAAAAGCGTGTCGCCAACGAGTTGGGCCTGAGTCAAATGGTCGAGTGCGTGGGCTTCTTTCGCCTTTTGCTCGAGGGTCAGGGGATGATAATAGTAATTGTCGAACTCCACGGCATAGCACAAGCCTTTTTCCAAGGCATCGTAAACGTTTTCGGCTTGCAGGTCGGGCGTGTTGACCATGGTCAGGTTGCGGCACACCTCGTGCACGTTGGTGATGTTGTGCGTGTCGTCGTCGCCAAGGGCATAAACCCTATGTCCGTTGGAAAGCGCCACATCCCAATGCTCGATGGCGTTGCCGTAGGGGTTCACCACCTCAATCAGGCGGTAGTTGCTCAGCCATTTCATGTCGCTCACCTTGTAGCCTTTGGTGAACGAGGCGTGGGCAGGCATGACGAAACGGCTTCGTTCGCCCAACTTGTTGATCATGTGCTGTTTCATGCTGAGGTTTTGCATGAAAGGGAAGTCGGGCCAATACACTTTTTCGGCCCCGATGCAGATTTGGTGCGTCTTGCGGATGAGGCCGTAGCCGTGTTCGTAGGCGGGGATATAGTCCTCTTTATCAGCGTTATGCTTGTTGATGCCCATGTAGTCGGAGATGCCGTAGTGGTCGTAGCCCAAGGCTTGATACACGCTGTCGATGGCCGCTTCGGTGCTTTTTCTTCCGTTGGTCAGGCCGAAATATTTGCGCGAGTGGCAATGGAAATGGTATTTCTTCCATTGGTCGGGGTTTATGTCCTGGTAGGGATTGTAGAGATATTCCCCGCTGAAAGGGCGCGGCTCCTTGAAGCTGTAGGTGGGCACGGAGAGGTAGACGAACAGGATGAGCAGCAGCAACAGGATGCCCAAGGCCGCCATCGTCCTTCCGAAATGGAACCAGAAACCGCTATGTTTTTTCTTTGTCATGGTAGGTAACGAATCAGACTGCAAAACTAAGGGAAAAAACGGTTTGTTTTTTGTGTTTCTGAAAAATATGTTTTTTGGGGAAAAAATGGATGGCGAATGGAAGATTTTATGTATTTTTGCGGCTTGAAAATAGCCAAAAAGGAATGAAAAACCTTTGTAATATATTGAATATTAATAAGTTACGCGAAAAAATGGGGGGGGGTAAATCTCCTTTCCGAGTTTTTGCATACCCTTAGTCCAAGACAGGCTGGAATGGCTTGTTTTGGATTTTTTTGTGCCTATCGGGGTCTTCGGAAACCCCCTGGCCCCCTTAAAAGGGGGAAGCGCAAAGCGGCGCAGGAGTTTGGGTCTTTGGAAACCCCCTGGCCCCCTTAAAAGGGGGACGGCGCAAAGCGGCGCAGAACTTGGGTCCGGTAGGCCCGTGTCCGGTAGGTGTCCCCCTTTTAAGGGGGTCGGGGGTTTCAAAAACAACCCCAACCTTTGAAATCTTGAATCTTGAATCTTTAAATCTTAATTATTAAATCTTTAAATCCTTAAATCTCAACTCAATGAAAACAACCAAATCTTTGAAAACTGTCGCGTTCGCGCTTGGGCTGGCGGCCATGATGGTGCCGACCACGACCTTGAACGCACAAGGCAGACCAGGAGGCTTGTTTGGCACCAATGCACCCACCGAACAACCGCAAGGCGGGCTGATGGGCAACCCCACGAGAAGCAGCACTTCCTTCAACATCGGAACCGGACAATTCGGTGGCGATGGCGGCCAAACAGGTGGCAACTACGGGATTGGCATCGGAACGTTCGGACAAGAACCTCCCGCACCGCTCGGCAGCGGACTCTTCATCATGGCTGCGGCTGGCGCGGCCTACGCATTCTCGAAAAAACGTAAAAAACAGGAAAACAACTAAAAACACATCAATTTACAATGAAAAGACTTAGCACAATCATCATGGCTTTGGCTCTCGTGCTTGGAATGAGCCAATGCAAGAAACAGGAAACTCCCACCAATGGCGATAGTGGAGAAAAGGTTTACGTCACCTTGAACGTAAGCAACGGCGAAAGCCTCGATGTGAACGTGAACGACAACGGCGGCAGGCACGCAGTGGCCCCGAACCTCGGCGTGATCCAATTCCGCGAAGGCGATGTCCTCTATGTGGGCCACAACGGCAAATACATCGGCCAACTGACCTATAATAATGGCGCTTTCGGCGGCCAACTTAATGCCCCTACAAGTGCCGACTATCTGCACTTCTACTTCGTGGGCAACGCGGCGCTTTCTGAGGCACTTCCCGAAACGATTGAAGAGGGAACAGCAGAAATAACTTCACGTACCATCAGCATTGATAACCAAACCAGCAACCTGCCCGTGCTCTGCTACGGCCACTCAAGCCAGCCATATACGGCGACTGCCACCAACTACTCTGCCGTTTTGGAGTACAAGTGCGCCTTGGTGAGGTTCAACCTGCAAAACCAGGTGTATATGAACGTTAACCTGTCGAACGTGCTGACTGAAGCCACCATCGACTTTGCCAACAATGACATTACGCCCATTACAACAAGCACTGGCACCATGACCCTTTATGGCGAAGAAGGCGTGATTACCCACAGATGGGGCATCCTGCTGCCAGGAACCACCCTTACTGGCAACTCAGACCTGGAATGGAAAGGAGAAGGCAGCATGCCTACAATTGTGGCCAACGGCTATGTCGACGCTGGCGTGGGCGAAGGTATCCTCATCAAGAATCCTTCCATTCCTGCACCATCTCTGACTGATGCTGTCCATAGCGGCAATAACTTGTCTGTGTTCTCGGTGAGTCCAACGAAGAAAGTCTATTTCTCGAAGGCCAACCTGAAACGTACCCCTAGCTCGAATACTTGGGAATTCCACAACAGCCAGGTTGAAGAGTGCTATGGTGAACCGGTATACAACTCGCACAACGTTTTACAAAGCATAAAACAATCGAATGGTACTAATGGTCCGCTGATATCTAATAATTCTGGACCCAGCATGGATCGATTCTGCTGGGGATATTACACCCAACCCTCCGGACCCTTTATGGATGTGTCATCAACTTATTATGTAACAGGACGTAAGGATTTGAGCCGTACGTTAGAGACAGATTGGGGATGTGCATTCCCGAATACCTATTGGCGCACCCCCACTGCAAGCGAGTGGGACTATCTGCTCAATAACACAGCGAGGGGAGACAAGCGTTTCATGCTGGTAAAGTTTTACAATTACCAGCCCAAGGAAGTGCAATGCGAGGGACTTTTATTGTTCCCCGACGATTTTGTCGAACCTGCAGACCTCACAAGAACCTTTCCTACTACCGACCTCTGGGGCAACCCTACCACTGGTATTTCTTTCAGTTCTGATTGGTATAACCAAACCGATCAATATTATACGATTGATGTGTATAAGTATTCGACTAACGGTGATGGATGCTGCAATGTGAATACTTCTAATATGTATAAGTTGTTGGCTGCCGGAGCCGTGTTCCTGCCTGCTGTCGGCGTCCGCTCTGGCGGTGGCGGTTATTATTATAAGTACAATTACTACACAACTTGGACAAATAACCGTAATATTCATGGCCAGGGCTACTATTGGACGGCTTCGTTTAACGGTACTGATAGAAGCGCACAATACCTTTGGTTCGGAATTACTGGTAGCATATACCAAGGTGATCCAAATTCCACACCTTCACAACCCGAAGTTACTGAGGAGTTTGGAGTGGGTAATACTAATCTGTCTCGTGACCAAGGCTGCTGTGTCCGTTTGGTGTGGGATGCCAACTAAGCGGTTCTCAAGGAGGCGGGATTTCCGATTCCGCAAGCCTGGGGAAGGGAGATTTTCCATTCCCGCATGAAGATCGTAGAGACGTCACATTGTGGCGTCTCTATGTGTTTTATTGCGGCAGGATGGACGGCGGCAGCGTCAGCGGGTCAAGACCCGCTGTCCCTACCGGGGTGTTGCCTGGCGGGGTGCTGCCTGGCGGGGAGCTGCCGTGGGTCGGGGTCGCTGCCTGTCGTAGGTCGTGGTCTCTGCTGCCGTAGGTCGTGGTCTCTGCTGCCGTAGGTCGCAGACCTACGGTTACGGGAGGTTGCGTCTTTCAGACGCGGGGGGGCTGTTGTCCCGCTCTGCGTCGCTTTGCGTCATTGCGAGGCACGAAGCAATCCAGGTTATATTGCCACTCCTTGTAGTAGCCGTGCAAGAGCAGGGGTTCTCGTCCTTGCGGACTTCACCCCTGCTTAATGTCCGCCGTCGCTCCGCGACTGTGGGGGCTTTGTGTTTTTCATGGGGAATGTGGGAAGAAGGGCGTTTTTTGGGTTTCTTTGGGGTGTGCGGTTTGCGTTTTTTTCAAAAATTGGCTGCATGGTTGAGAATTAATTGTATTTTTGCGGAAAATATGGAAAAGAATATGAATAGTGAGTTAATCATCAAAAAACGAATCCTAAGAGAAAACCGCAGAAGTACTGATAACTATGTGCTTGAGAGAGAGTTGAGAAACAGTGTCGGACCTGAGGAATTCAGGGCTAAGTTGGTGGAAACGGTAGCCAAGCGGTATGAAAACGTACAAGGTTAGGTTTACAAGAGGACTTTACGACAAGATAGATGAGATTGCGGAATACATTTCATCGATAAACACTGCCGAATCGGGAGTTCGATACGCAAATACACTTGTTGATGAGATTCTTACACTGTCGTATCGTGCGGATACAATGCCTACCTTACTATTGGATACGGCGTATGTACGACATCCGAATTCCAGGCGTATGCTTGTGAAAAAAGGGCGATTTGCAGTGTTTTTCACTATTTACAAGGATTATGTATTGGTTTACGACATCATTCCGTCAAAGATGTTGACAATGGAGTTGCCCGATACGGAAGAAATTTGACCCAGTGCTTGCGAATTTGGCTGCTTTGTCCGTTTGGTGTGGGATGGCAACTAAGCGGTTCGCAAGGAGGCGGGATTTCCGATTCCGCAAGCCGAGGGAAGGGAGATTTTCCATTCCCGCATGAAGATCGTAGAGACGTCACATTGTGGCGTCTCTATGTGTTTTTTGCCTGCCGGGGTTTTCGGAAACCCCCTGGCCCCCTTAAAAGGGGGAAGCGCAAAGCGACGCAGGACTTGGGTCCGGTAGGCTCACGTCCGATAGGTTGGCAGCCGGCAGGTGTCCCCCTTTTAAGGGGGTCGGGGGTTTCAGAAAC
>CAMKAR010000043.1 GCA_946410535.1 uncultured Bacteroidales bacterium | reverse complement strand
GCAGCACCCCAAGCCACGTTGCCGAAGCCGGAGAGGGCGATGCGCTTGCCTTCCATCTTGTCGCCATTTTGCTTCACCATGCGCTCGACATAGTAGATGGCGCCGAAACCAGTGGCTTCGGGACGGATCAGAGAACCACCCCAGCCGTAGCTCTTGCCGGTCAGGGCACCGGTGCTGTGCTCGCGAGCAAGCTTCTTGTAGGCACCGTAGAGGTAACCGATTTCACGGCCACCAACGCCGACGTCGCCAGCGGGGCTGTCTTGGTCGGGACCGATGTTTCTCCAAAGTTCATACATGAAAGCTTGGCAGAAACGCATGATTTCTTCGTCGGTCTTGCCAACCGGGTCGAAGTCGGAACCGCCCTTGCCACCGCCCAGAGGCAGCATGGTCAGGCTGTTCTTGAAGATTTGCTCGAAGCCCAAGAACTTCAGCATGGAGACGTTAACGGCCTTGTGGAAACGGAGACCACCTTTGTAGGCGCCGAGGGCGGCGTTGTACTGTACACGGTAGCCGAGGTTCGTTTGGACTTCGCCATTGCGGTCAACCCAAGTCACGCGGAACGTGAAGATACGATCAGGCTCGACGAGTCTTTCGACGATCTTGGCCTTTTCGAACTCAGGGTGCTGGTTGTAGACTTCTTCGATGCTTTCGAGCACTTCGCGCACTGCTTGCAGATACTCATTTTCGCCCGGATGCTTGGCTTCCAGAGCGGTCATAATTTCATTGACTTTCATTTTTTGACTTTAATTAAAGGTTTATTTAATGTGTTTGAAAGATTGCTTCATTTTTAAAGCGGTGCAAAGGTAGGACTTTTATTTGAACAAATTCCAAATTATTTGAAATATTTTCTTCCCTTTGGGCTTCATTTCCTATTTTTCCAGGTCATCGCTTTTCTCCACTATTTTACCGTATTCATACTCAACGGTTTTGAATACGGTCCCATTGGAGTTGAAGTAGGTTTCCTTTCCATGTTTCTTGTTGTCGGCATAGGTCACTTCGAGGCATTTGTAGCCCGTTTCGTCATAGCCGATCTGCTTCCCCCTACCCTTTTGGTATTCGGCCTTGCTGGCCAATGCGCCACTTGGATAGAAGACAAACCACTGTCCGTCCATCATGCCGTCGTCGTAGCGGCCTTCCTGAAACAACTGGCCATTGTCGAACCATTTCCAGGCAGGGCCATCGAGCTTGCCTTTGCGGTAATACTCTTCAGACAGAAGAATTCCAGCATCGGAATAAGAGCGGTAGACGCTGTCGCGAAGGCCGTGCTTGTACCAGCATTCCACGTCGATCGCACCGTTCTTATGGAACCGCTGGTAGCGTCCCTCAAGGGTGTCGTTCCGATAGAAAGCCCGCGTCATCACACCGCCCTCGGCAAAGTACCACACACTTTCGCCGTCGAGCCGGCCATCGGTATAGCGCAACTCCGACTTCAGCTTACCGTTGTCGTAATAGTCTCTCGTCACGCCATCGTCGCAAGCGGCAAGCGCAAAAAGAGCCATTACCAAGGTGGAAAAAACAAACCTATTCATCTGGCCTATTTTTCTTGAACGGGTCAATAGGGACAAGTTCAATTCCTTCATTATCATATTGATACACACTCCAATAAAGATTTTCCTTGCCTTCATTTCCGTAGGAATCGAGGTAATTCCTGTAATAGTAGCGGTAGTTCGTATGGAGCAACGCAGCTTGGTAGCAATGCAGGCAACCCACAAGGTCGTCGTTGCCATATTGCATCAAGGCATTGAGGAAATAGAGGCCCACATCGTAGCCTTCAAACGCGTATTTCTGGGGTTCGGCAGCATATTTCGACCTGAATCGTGCCACAAAACGCTTGACCTCATCGTCGTCATAGTCCACGAAATGGTCGCTGACATAGATGGCGTTCATTTTCAGGAGGTTTTCGACAAGCAGTTTCTCGAACTTCGCCCAATCGGGTGCACACACCAAAGTGATGGGATATTGGTCGGCTTCCTTGGTCAGCGAGTTGAGCATCTGGGTGGCAAACACGTTGTCGTCGCCATAGGCGATGATGAGGTTGGTACGCACGCCCGAAAGCTGCGGCTTCAGCTTCGATATGTCGCTGTAGGCATAACGTTTCACCGTATTGGCCATCACCACATGGTCGATGTTGCCATCCTGGAAGTCGCGCGTGGAATACACCTGGCCCTCAACGTCGAGCGTGGGCGCCAAGCGGCTACCCATCTCCTGTCGTTCGCTCTCATGGCGGGCATATTGCAGGAACTCGTCGCCCGAAACCGACACCTCGTCGTTGACGACATGGTTCATATGGTGTTCCAATTGATTCAAGAATGCGGTGTCGGATGCCTTTTCGCGACTGACAATGAACACGTTGGCATCGGCATAATAGTTTTTCACCAAGTTGGAGAGGGTCATGATCAGGCCCATGTCGCCAGGCTTCACCTTCACCACGTTGGGACTGTCCTTGATGACCGACTCGCGAGTGGAAAGCGGGTTGACCACGGTGATGCCGTTGCTTTTGGCATATTCCTCGATGACTGCGAACGACTTTCCGAAGAAAGGCCCCACAATCAGGTCGAGGTCTTCGTCCTGGATCTGCCTCAGCGCCTTTTCGGCGGAGGCCACGTTGTCGGTCACGTCGATGACATCAAGGTCAAGCTTCAAACCTTGGCGTTCAAGGGCTTCGACGGCCATCATAAAACCCTCGTAGAACTGGAGGAACGACAACGCTCGCGACTTTTGCGCCTTCTGCAAGTTCTCTTTCGACACTTCCAACGAGCTGACATCGTTGAGATAAAGCGGCACCATCAAGGCCACATGGTAACGCCTGCGTGCATTAGCAGGGTCGGCAACGCAAACAGGGACCTCGCCCATCTCCTCCCAAAAGTCGAAACCGGGCTGCTGTTCGGTTGGCTCAGGTTCCACAGGCATTTCGACCATTTCAGGCTCTTCAACATCTTCAACCGCAACATTTTCCGATTCTTTCACCCAATAGAAATCCTCAATCGGATGGATAGGAATCAGCACCACTTGGTTGGAGAACACGTGCGAGCCTACCGAAACGTTCTTGGCACGAAAAACACTCTCGTCGACCTTCCAACGCTTCAGCAAGGAAGCGACACGCTCGTTGCGCTCGCATTGATGCACAATATAGTCATTCTCGTTGACGATGTTAGGGACCACAATGCGAGTTCCTGCGGCAGGCTCGTCAGAAAGTCTTGGATTGGCCACCTTGAAATCGGCGATGTCGATACCGTATTCCTTGGCGATATCGTAAAGGTTCTCGCCTTGTTGCACTATACGGGCAGTACCGTCAAAAAAGCTCCTATGGTCTATTGCAGGCTCTCCAACGACAGGCTCTTGGACAATGGGTTCAGGCTCTGGCTCAACGACTACCGGCTCCGGCTCGGGAACTGGTTCCACGACAACCGGTTCAGGCTCAGGCATGGGTTCCGGCTCTGGTTCAACCGTTACAGGTTCAGGCACTGGAACAGGTTCAACGGCCACGGGCTTAGGCTCTGGTTCCACCACAACAGGTTCAGGTTCCGGCACTGGCGTAGGTTCTGGCACAACAACCACGGGTTCAGGTTCTGGCTCCGGCTCGGGTATTGGCTCTTCCACTACGGGTTTCGGTTCCTCCGCCTGAGGTTCGGCCACGGGACGCACAGGTATGCCAAGGATATGCCCTGCCTTCAAGCCGTTTTTCACTTCAGGATTCAGCATCTCCAACTCCTCGATGGTCACGTTGTAGGCTTTTGAAATGCCATACAGCGTTTGCCCCGTCTTCACCAAGTGCATATAGTACTCCTTCCCGCCAATCTTTGTGATGTCGGTCGACCGCTTGATGACATCCTGGGCTTTCATGTTGCCCGACAGCAACAACCCAAAGAGGAAAAAGACGAAGAATAGCAGTCTTTTATTCATTATCTTACTCATTTACAATATCATTCCCATTCGATGGTCGCCGGCGGCTTCGAAGAGATGTCGTAGCACACGCGATTGACACCTTTCACCTTATTAATAATGTCGTTCGACACCTTGGCCAAAAATTCATAAGGCAGGTGCACCCAGTCGGCGGTCATACCATCGGTAGAGATGACCGCACGCAAGGCGATAGTATATTCATAACTTCTTTCGTCGCCCATCACGCCGACCGACTTCACGGGAAGCAGGATGGTGCCCGCCTGCCAGATGCTGTCATACAGATTATCAGCCATTTCGTTAGGATACGACGCGCTCGGCAGCTCGCATGGCCAGTTTCTGAGACCTTTGATGAAGATGTCGTCGGCATCGCGAAGGATACGGAGTTTCTCTTCGGTCACCTCGCCCAAGATGCGTATGCCAAGACTCGGCCCCGGGAAAGGATGGCGGCCAATCAGCTCGCGCTTGATGCCCAAGGCGCGACCCACGCGGCGCACCTCGTCCTTGAACAAGGAACGCAACGGCTCCACGATCTTCAGGTTCATCTTTTCGGGCAAGCCGCCCACATTGTGGTGCGACTTGATCTTGCAGCTCGGCCCGTTGACACTCACGCTCTCGATGACATCAGGATAGATGGTGCCTTGGGCCAACCAACGAGCGCCCTCGATTTTTTGTGCCTCAGCGTCAAACACGTCAATGAAGGTCGAGCCAATGGCTTTGCGTTTGGCCTCGGGGTCGGTGACGCCTTTCAGTTTTTCGAGGAACAAAGCCCCTGAATGAACGCCTATCACGTTGAGTCCCATCTCCTTATAGGAATCGAGGACTTCCTCAAACTCGTTTTTGCGCAAAAGGCCGTTATCGACGAAGATGCAAGTGAGGTTCTTCCCTATCGCCTTATTCAGCAAAACGGCGGCCACAGTGCTGTCCACACCACCCGAAAGGCCAAGGATGACCTTGTCGTCGGCCAGCTGTTGCTTCAGGCTCGCCACCGTGTTGTCGATGAACGAGTCGGGGGTCCAGTCGCCTTTGCAGCCGCAAACGCCGAGGGCGAAGTTGGCCAACATCGTCGGGCCTTCCTTCGTGTGGAACACCTCGGGATGGAACTGCACCGCGTAGGTTTCCTCGCCGTCAATCTTGTAGGCGGCGTTCTCCACGTCGTCGGTCGAGGCGATGATTCTGGCGTTGGTGGGCAGTTTGGCGATGGTGTCGCCATGGCTCATCCACACTTGCGAAACCTTGCTTACGCCCTTGAACAATGGCGACTGTTCGTCCACCACGGTAAGCATGGCACGGCCATATTCGCGGGCTATCGAGCCGTTGACCTCGCCGCCGAAATGCTGCGAGATGAACTGCGCGCCATAGCAGATGCCCAACAGCGGCAGTTTGCCTTTGATGCCATCAAGGTCGGCAAAAGGCGCACGCTCGTCGCGCACCGAGAACGGGCTGCCGCTCAAGATAACGCCCTTGACATTCGGGCCGATGGTCGGGATTTTGTTGAAGGGATGGATTTCACAATACACGTTCAGTTCGCGGAGGCGGCGACCGATGAGTTGGGTCACTTGCGAACCGAAGTCGAGGATGAGGATCATTTCTTGCATAAACGAAAAATTTCTGCAAAGATAGGCTTTTTTTGTGGATTGAAGATAAAATCCCTATTTTTGCCAAAAATAATCAACACCGATCCGCCATGCTTTCAAGTATCATCCTATTGGCATTGTCAGTCCTTCCCGTCATCCTTTTGATGGTCTACATCTACCGTCAGGACAAATACCAGAAAGAACCCATCAAGTCGCTGGCCAAGGCCTTCATTGGCGGCATGATTGCCATTCCATTGGACATTTTCATTGTGGGTCTCATCAACAATATTTGGATGTCGAACACCGTATTTTACAATGCCTTTTGGGAAGCCGGCATCCCCGAAGAGTTCTCCAAGTTCATCATTTTCATGGTGCTCATTTGGTGGGACAAGAACTTCGACGAATACATGGACGGCATCGTCTACGCTTCGTTCATCGGCTTGGGTTTCGCCTGCGTCGAGAACATCATGTATGTGTTTGGCGCGGCATCCGAATCGTTGGGCAGCGGCATCGGCACGGGTGTGGTCAGGGCATTGCTTTCGGTGCCAGGCCATTTCCTCTTCGGCGTGGTGATGGGCTATTTCCTCGCGTTGGCCAAGTTCAAGAAAGAGAAACGCTTCGTGTATCTCATGAGCGGACTGCTGTTGGCCATGCTCGCCCACGGCCTGTTCGACTGGCTGCTGATGGTCACCAACGTCGTGCCTGCCCTCGGAGGCATCATCTACATCGTCTTCCTTTGGGGCGACATCAAGTTGTGGCGACTTGGCCTGAAATACATCAACAAGCAGCAGGAAAACTCGCGCCAACAAGCGCAGGATGCCATGCTGGCCGACGCGGAATACCAAATCAACCAAAGCGGCACGGGATACGACTCCGAATACAAGCGCATCGACTGGAACGCGGGGGACAGATGACGGTTTTTTTGGTCGAAAACAAAGCGAAAAAGTTTGTAATCGAAACACACAAAACACTGATTATAAACACCTCGTTTCCCAAAAAGTTTGTAAGCCCTTGACAAACGGTTTTGCCGTGGAGAAAAGTCGTAGTTTTGCGCCAACAAAACCCAAACAACAGAATTATGCGTAAACGACTTTTCATTTGGTCATGCCTGCTCCTCTTTGCGGGCACGGCGGCGACGGCGCAAGAAACCGAATCGCCAAGGCAATGGCACCACAATTTCTATGTGGAAGCGGGGCCGAAATTCGTCTCCCACCTCTCCCCCAACCTTGAACCCTTCAGGCCCACGGGCGGCTGGGGAGCCTACATCAACGTGGACAGCCATATGCGCACCTACCAAGCATCGGCGCGTTATGAGATCGTCAGCCCGAATAACCACTGGGCATTCCGAACAGGCCTGCAATATGGCTTCAACTACAAGCGCATCGGCTACAAGCAAGCCATCGAAGAATATCATCCGGCAGGTTACGTCGACAACGAATGGTACTATTTCGAGGTGGACAACGACGAAGCGTTGGAATACCTCCGCGTGAAGGGCATCGAGCAGCACTCACACTATCTCGGCATTCCGCTCGAGCTGCGCTATTATTTCAACTCGCAAATGGAGACTTTCAGGATGTATCTCGCCGCCGAAGCTGACATCGACCTGCTTGTCGGCAACCGCAACAAGGTCAACTTCTTGGACAAAGACGGCATGGCTCCCTACGCCGAACAAGTCACCAAGCACTACGACAACCCCGACAAGATGAATGCCTCGGCCTATGTTGGCGCAGGCTTCCAGGTGGGCGACCGACAAGGCGTAGGTGTGGGTTTCAACTGGCTCCTCCACATCGCCGAAATCAACGGCTCGACGGGCATGTTGCCCACCAAGCCCTACCTTGCCGGAAGCAAACTACAAATCGAACTTCTCATCCCCTTAAAACATTGAACCATGAAAAGATACATCATTATTCTTGCGGCAGCCTTGGCCCTGACCGCCTGCTCGAAATCCGACTTCAAGGAAACGCAATACATCGAAGACCCTGAATATCCCGGACTGCCTATTTATTCCGCTATGGGCTACAACACCTACGGCGCCTATTTTAACGACTACATTTACCAAACATCGACAAGCTACGGCAACAACCGGAAATTCTATTTGGTTGCCGACCGCGAAGGCCTCAGCATGACCTTGTACGGTTGGCTCAATGGCCACAGCCTCAGCATGATTTTCAACTTTCCCATCGACACCACTTTCGTCTTGAACGACTACCACGACTTGCTCAAGTTGGACGGAATGTCGTTTGCCATTGACACCACCGACACCAGCTGCCGCCTCAAGATGGAAGGGCCATATGCCCCTGAAATCGCAAGCATATACAGTGGAAAAATCACTTTCGACCATGTGCATCAGGTTGTGGTGGACAAGGAAGACAAAGAAGTCGTTGTTTCAGGCAAGTTCCAATTCCGTGCCTTCACACCCAACGGCACCCGCATCGACGTGTCGGGAGGCCGCTTCGACCTCGGCGTGGATAACAGCAATTTCGTAAACTATAGAGACTAAAGCCTGACACATCCCTTCGAAGTTGTCCTTGAATTTGTCACTGAAAATTCGAGGACAACTTCTTTTTTGTATCTTTGCAGCATTAAAATCTTAGAACTATGGCACTCAATTGCGGAATCATCGGTCTTTCAAGCGTTGGAAAGACCACCATATTCAATTGTATATCAAACACTAAGGCAGAAATCGGTTTTGCCTCGAAGTCGAACATCGGCATGTGCGAAGTGAGAGACGAACGGTTGCAACTCATCGACAACATCTCCCACTCGAAGCGCATCGTGCCCGCCACGGTTGAAATCGTCGACCTGCCCGGACTGAGCAAAGGTGGCCAAGGCGTGGGCAATAAATTGCTTGCCGAAGTGCAGACGATGGATGCCCTCATCCACGTGCTCCGTTGCTTCGACGACCCCAACATCCCCCACAGCGAAGGCAGCGTCGACCCCGTGCGCGACATGGAACTCGTCGACTTTGAGCTACAAGTGCGCGACTTGGACTTGGTCACGAGAAAACTTGAGCGCGTCCAAAAACTGCTGAAAAACGGTGAGAAAGACAACAAGAAAGCCTTTGACGTTTTAACGGTTTACAAAGAAACTTTGGAGAACTTCGGCAACGCCCGCGATGCGAACGTGGCCGACGAGGACAAGAAATTCGTACAGGACATCCAACTGCTCACCGCCAAGCCCATCATCTACGTCTGCAATGTGGACGACGCTTCGGCCACCACGGGCAACAAATACTCAGATGCCGTGAAAACCGCCTTGAAGGAAGGCCAAGAGATGCTCATCATTGCAGGCAAGTTGGAAGCCGAAATCGCCGAACTCGATGCCGACGACCGCCAACTCTTCATGGAAGACGCCGGATTGACCGAGCCTGGCGTGAACAAGCTCGTCCGCACCGCTTACCACACCTTGAACCTTCATTCGTTCTTCACCACCGGTCCCGACGAGACGAGGGCTTGGACCATCCACGTGGGCGACACCGCCCCCATCGCTGCCGGCGCCATCCACAGCGACCTGCAACGCGGCTTCATCCGCGCCGAGGTGATGAGCACCGAAGATTTCCTGAAGTATGGCAGCGAAGCCGCCGTGAAGGAAGCCGGCAAGTTCCGCGTCGAAGGGAAGACCTACGTCGTGCAGGACGGTGATATTCTGAACATTCGATTCAATGTATAAAAACGGCGAATTAAGCAAATTAAACGAACTGAATTCGCATAATTAGTGAAATTTGCCGACATAAATGGATAAAATGGAACAGGTGGTATTAGTCGATGAGCAAGATCATCCTATTGGCCTAATGGAGAAGCAGGCTGCCCACATAGGACCTCATCTGCACCGAGCCTTTTCGGTGTTTATCTTCAATTCGGAAGGCGAGCTGCTGATGCAACAGCGGGCATTGTCGAAATACCACTCACCCGGCCTCTGGACCAACACCTGTTGCAGCCATCCGCGCGACGGCGAAACTTTGGAAGAAGCCACCTCGCGCCGCCTGATGGAAGAAATGGGCATGAGGTGTGAAATGCACGAGGTTTACACCTTTATATATAAGGCCCCCGTCGGGCAAGGGCTTACCGAACATGAGTTTGACCACGTCTGGATTGGCCGAAGCGACGACACACCGCAAATCAACCGCGAGGAAGTGGAATCATGGAAATACATGAGCCTTAGCGACTTGAAAAAAGACATCCAGCTTCATCCCGAGCTTTACACCGAGTGGTTCAAGATTACTTTCGAGGAAATGAGCCGCCACGCCGAACTTTTGGGGATTTGACTTTTCAGCCAAATCCTCTTTTTTTCAGAAAATAATTAGTAAATATACTTACTATAAGTATTTTTACTATTTTTGCCGCGTAATTTTGAAATTGAAAACGTCTTAAAATCTAACTAAAATGAAACACAACTTTCGCATCGTCATCGGAATGCTATTGTTCGCAATTCCGTTGTGCATCAACGCACAAGTGAGACCTACCAAACCTAAACAAGAGCCTAAGAAGGTTCAAGTTGAGAAAACAGAGGCCGAAAAACTCGAAAAAGAAAAAGCCAAGAAAGAAGAAAAAGAGAAGAAAGAGAAAGGCAGAAATCCCTTCAACTCCGACATGCTGAAGTTCTCGGGCTTCGTGCAAGGCATGTACCAAGCCAACCTGAGCGATGAAGGCAAGCTCACCGGCAACACCTTCAGGATGCGCCGCGTGCGTCTGTCGGCTGAAGGCACGCTCTTCAAAGGCCTGACCTACAAAATCCAAGGCGACTTCAGCCGCTCGCCCATGCTGGTCGACGCTTTCGTGAAGTACAAAGTGGCCGACGCTTTCGCCATCCAACTCGGCCAGTTCAAGACCCCGTTCTCGCTCGAAAGCCCCATCAACCCCGTCAACCTTGAGATCTTCGACTATGGCGAAGGCATCCAAAAGCTCGTCGGCTACAGCGACGTTTGTGGCGTTGGTGGCATCGGTCGCGACATCGGTTTGATGGCCACGGGTAAGCTTTTCGCCATCAAGGATGGTGAAGAGGTCAAATACCATGTCGTCGACTACGCTTTGGGCGTGTTCAACGGCAACGG
>CAMKAR010000042.1 GCA_946410535.1 uncultured Bacteroidales bacterium | reverse complement strand
ATTGTTATTTCATCAACGACGAATACATGGTGATGGTCGCCACCGACCGCATCTCGGCTTTCGACGTCATCCTGCCCAAGGGCATCCCTTATAAAGGGCAGGTGCTCAACCAGATAGCCGCCATGTTCCTTGACGCCACCGCCGACATCGTCCCTAACTGGAAGCTCGCCACCCCCGACCCGATGGTCACCGTGGGCCGCCTCTGCAAGCCCTTCCCCATCGAGATGATTATCAGAGGTTATTTGACAGGCAGCTCGTGGCGCACCTACAAGAGCGGACAGCACACCATCTGCGGCGTGCAAATTCCCGACGGCATGAAGGAGCACCAACGCTTCGCCGAACCCATCATCACCCCGACCACCAAGGCCGAGGAAGGCCACGACGAGGACATTTCACGCGAGGAAATCATCGCCAAGGGATTGATTAGCGAAAGCGACTACAAGCAGATTGAGGACATCACCCACAAGCTCTTCCAACGCGGCACCGAGATTGCGGCCAAGCAAGGCCTGATTCTCGTCGACACGAAATACGAGTTCGGCAAGATTGGCGACCAAATCGTGCTGATGGACGAAATCCACACGCCCGACTCGTCGCGCTACTTCATCGCCGACCAATACGAGGAACGTTTCGCCAAGGGCGAGCCGCAGGTGCAGCTCTCGAAAGAATTCGTACGCGAGTGGCTGATGGCCAACGGCTTCCAAGGCAAGGAAGGCCAACAAGTGCCTGAAATGACGCCCGAATACGTCAACAGCGTTTCGGAGCGTTACATCGAGCTTTACGAGAAGGTAACGGGGCACAAGTTTGAGAAGGCTCCCGATTCGGAAGACTTAGTGAAACGCATTGAAAACAATGTGTTGAATTACTTGAAGTTATAACTTCAACGACAAATCCCAAAAGAGTCCCTTGGCGAAGAGCTGAGGGACTCTTGGTGATTTAACGCTTATGAGACACTTCGTTCATTATATCCTATTTGCTGCGTTAGGAATAGTGTTTCTGACCGGTTGCCAAGCGCAAAAAGCCTCCATTCGGGGGCCTCAAGGCGAAAACCACACCATCACCCGCAGGCGCAAGCAGGTGGTTGGTGAGGTGGTGGAGTTTTTTAAAAACGTCTTCGGGTTGTGATGCGAAAAGGTGTCACTTGCTGTTGGTATTCTTGTTCAAGATAATCAGCGCGGCGATGACACCCGGCACCCAGCCGCAAAGCGTAAGCAGGAAAACGATAAGCATCGAGCCGCAGCCGCGGTCGATCACCGCCAAAGGCGGAAAGATAATGGCTAAGATGACTTGGAGGCAGGACATAACTGGCGTAATTTGTTTTGCAAAAGTACAAAAATAATGCCGAAAAAACAAGAGTGGTTCAGCCGATGTTGTGAATCTCGTCCTTGTATACATAAATGGGCGTGGCATAAATGTCCTCTTGTCTTTCTGTATGTTTTGCAATCGCCTCTCTGGGAACAATCAAGGTTGACTCAACATCAATTTTCCCCAAATCCTCTGTTTTTTCAAGAAGATTGTAAATGTAATACATCCTTCCCTCATCATTGGGATTGGAAGTGGTGTAGCCCATCTTCACCATTTTTTCCGTGTCCCAAATGGAGTGTTTGTCGCTGAGTTTGAACACCATGTAATTCTCTTCATTTTGGAACTCATACAATACAAGATATTCAGCCGAAGTGACCTGCCTTGTGCGTTTGACGGCCCCTACACGGTCGCCCAAACGAACATTGTATTTGCGGTTATTAAGAATCCAATCCAAATGCTGTTGGTCTTTGTAAACTCCAAATAAAATGGAGGTAGGCCTAAACTTTTCGTATTTAACAGGTTGTGGATTGGCGATTTGGATGTCGCCAGGTGCTTCTTTTTCCGCTGCCATTGTCGTCGTCTCCCAATAATGGAACTTTGCCGCTTTTTCCGACTCTTCCGGGTTGTCTCCTAACTTGTAGTCATAGATATAGAAATCGTCTTCGATTTGCGAGATGAGTTGCAGGTTTTCGAATTGGTACTGCTTGGCTTTGTCGAGGGCGAGGATGAGCAGGTTGCCGCTGTCGCTCGGCTGGTAGACCTTGCCTATCAGTTTCTTGAAATTGCGCTCCACGGCTTCTTTCAGGTTATTCCTTCGAGGTTCTAGGATGGAGAAATCGAAACGTGATTCGATAAATGCCAGAAAATCTCGACGAAACATTGCTTGTATTGATTTTTTCAAGGCCGTGTCGTCGGAGTTGCCGACATAGGAGGCCAACACAAACATGAAATTGATGTTGTAGGACTGCAAAAACAAGGTGTCGCGGTCAAACAGGCGGTTGAAAAAATGGTTGTTGGGTCGTTCAAAGCTCGTGTCTTTGACGAGTTTTTGCCCTTGGTCCTTTGGATGGTCGAAATCAATTACGCCGCGAATGAAAAAGTTGGGCGTGATGTTATAGCCTTCGGTCAATGGGTCGCGATAGCGGAACACACTGTCGTCTTGACGTGTGTTGAAGACGTTGATGTTGTATTGGATGACGTTTTTGGCATAAGTGAACTGCTTGTAGATAGAGTTCTCACCTAATTCAGTGTTTTCCTTATAGTATTTACTGTCTCCGATATAGTAGATTTTCCTGTTTTCTTCCAATATGGATTGATCGCGATAGATATGGTCCACCACCTTGCCGTCCGGCTGCTCCCATAATTCTCTGGGAAGTTCGTTGCGATTGTCGCTGATAAGTTGGTCTATCATATCCTCAAAGACGAGATTAAAGTTGCTGACCAACAGTTTTTCTTTATAAGGCTTCCCAGAAGCTGCCATTTCGGCTTTGTCGAAATAGGCGTAAAGCAAGTTCCATAGTTCCACCAATTCGTCAGTGAAATAATTTCTGCGGGTTTTCTTCAATATCCTTGTGCCTTTTCCACTTTCTATCAATGACTTGATTTTCGATGGTTTTAGTATGTTGAAACCTTGCACCAGTTGCAGCCTGAAATGATAGGTCAGGCTGAGGTGGTTGAGCACGGAATAGAAAAGGACTATCAGTTCCTCGTCGAAGTTGATTACCTTCCGTTTGTTGCGAAACTCCATATAGTAAGGTCTGTCGTCTTGGAATACAGGTTGCACCTTGCTGATGGTCTTGTTCCAATGCACCTTGTTGTTGCCGCTCGACTTGACGAGCGAGATGTAAGTGAACAAGTTGCGGTGCTTTTTCTGGAATTCCATCAGTGACAGGATGGTCTCTATGATGGTTTTGGAGCCATTCTCGCCCTTTGGTCTGACGTTTTGGATTTGCACTTCCGACCCAATGTTGCTCTGTTGCTTGCGCTCCAAGAAATGGTTGATGGCTTGATAGAGCCATGCCGAAAGCTCAAAAACCACCTCGTCATCGGCCTTGGCTTTCAGGGGATTGTCGTTGGGTGAAAGATCGACGATTTCGGTAGGGTTGTACCGATTGAAGGCTTGCTGGCTTTCTGAGACGAAAACCTTTGGAAGGATGAAAACCGTGTCGTTGATGTCGGAGTTGAAGTAATACCCCACATAAGGCACCTTGGCCAAACTGCCGCCTTGAAGATACGACAAGCCGACCTCGTTGCCGAGATGCTTGCGGAGCAGGTCCACGGGATAGGGATATTCCTCAAAATAGAGTTTCATCAGTCGGTTGTCGTTTCGGAGTCGTCGGTTGCTTCGGGATCCACTTCAAGAAAGACCATAAATCCCTTTAGGAGTATTTTGGCATCTGAACCAAACAATTCGTTGAACGAGAACTCCTTGGTCTCGGTTTTCTTGTCGTCGGTATAGTAGCGGAAGAAATTATTCGTGGTGCGGTATTCTTCCTTGCAGATGTCATTCCAAAGGTAAAACATCACCTTGTCGATGAATTGTCGTTCGTCTACATTGCCATTGATGAAGAAGTTGCCCATTTGTTTGTCCTCTGAATCTGTTGCGCCGAAAATTTTCATGTTGACGGCTTCCAAAAACTTGGGCCAATTGTATTTGGAGCCGTCTATTGTTATAGTGAACTCCTTAGATTTTTCATTGTTATAGTCGATAGGTACGCATTCCCACGACCAGCGGCGCTTGAAGGCCGAGTCCATCGGGAAGAGCGACTGGTCGCTGGTGTTCATGGTGGCCACAATGTTCAGGTTGGCTGGCAGTTTCAGTTTGCCGTTGGCGATGCCTTCATTGTCAGGGCCCAACGTTTTTTCGAGATATTGCTTCAAATCGGCATCTGCATTGATTGGGTATTCCGAAACGCCGCCTTTTCGGTCTAAAAGTTGGAACAAGTCGCCGAAGATCTGGGCGCAATTGCCACGGTTGATTTCTTCGATGACGAGATAAACTTGTTTGTCAGGTTCTTGCCAGGCTTTTACGTATGCTTCGGTGAATGCCTGAGGTGTAAACTCGTATTTGATGTTGTCACCATCCATTTTGGGCTTATAGCAGCCTACAAAAGTAGCGTAATCGCTATCGGGATGGAAGGTGGTGCGGAAAATGAAGTCGTCTCCGATGCCTTTGAGTATTTCGTTTTTCACCTTGAACGATTTGCCACTGCCGGGCGTTCCGTAGAAGATTTGCTGGAGGGGGAGGTCATTCTTTAATAATTGAGTAACACATCCAACAGAGTCAAAATATGATGGTTTTATTGACTTTATAAATTGGGATCTTTCTTGTATACTTTTAAAGTCTTTTGGTTTCTCTTCATCCACAACAATAGCTGAAAACTCCAATCTCGGTCTACTATCAGGTTCTCTACCAATATTCATCTCTGTTACAATCCAACTTCCGTTTTCTGAGCATCCTAGTGCATGAGAAATAGCTTGTATGCATGACTCGTTAATTGTTTGGTTATTGTATCTTGCATCTCTACTAAATTTCAATTGACGTCGGCCATGATGTATTTCTCTCTCTTCTTTTATGACAAACATAATGAAAGATTCGTTCACAAGTGGAATCCCATTAATGTAAACATTGTCAAAAAGAGAGGCTATCTCTAGATTATAATTATCCATGCTGTCTAAAGATTGTCGTTTTCCTCCTTTACCCAATGGTGCTGTAATATTTTCAAAATCATATACTTGATAATACAGCATGGCTACACATATTTCTGCAAAGCCTTGATAGTCCATATAATAGGCTTTGTTTTGCCCAATATCCTGAGTAAAATCAGGAGTTGAAGCACCATTAGTAGTAACATTTTTTGTGAATGATGTTTCTTTAAGTATCATAGAATCTGACTAAATATATGGTTCAATAATATTCCTACTAAATTAACATCCCAACCATTGCCTGCTCTAGTAGATAGTTGGGAATATGATTGGCCAGCATAATTTAGCTCACCATCATCAAAACCCATAAATCTGAATTGTTCATCAACAGACATCTTTCTTACGATTTCCAAGCCGTCTTCTTTGGGGACTTCGATGACCCTCAAACTGTTGTGTTCGGGTTGTGTGAGAGTAATGCTCAACCCGTTGGTTTTTATCTTTTTGTTGTATACATCAAAACACAAAGGTTCTTCAACTACGAAAGATTCTATATGATGTTTTTCTTTAAGATGGGCAATTTGTGCTTGAGAAAGATACAGGTAAGAAGGAGGATTTGCATCTAAAAAGTCACCAAATCTTTTTGTAAGATCTATTTTTGGTGGAACAATATCAAACCCTTCTGGCACGCCGCCTTGCATGGCAAACATCCAAATCCTTTCTCGGTTTTGTGGTATTCCATAATCACAGGAATTAAGAATAGCATATTGGAGTTCACCATACCCTAATTCTCGTAGTATTTCTTTGATTCGATTTCTTGTAGGTTCAAATTTTTTGGCAGCAAAGCCTTTAACATTTTCCAGCAATAGGTAGTTAGGCCGTTTTTCGCGGAGGATTCTCATTATTTCATAGAATAATGTTCCTCTGCCATATCTATCTTCCTCACCCATTTGCTTTCCGGCCGTTGAAAAAGGTTGACAGGGGAAACCTCCTGTAAAGAAATCGAAATTTGGAAGTTTTTGGGGATCAATTTTTGTTATATCTCCCCAGTTTTTAATATTTGGAAAATTTACAGCTAATAGTTCACTTGCAAAAGGATTATATTCTGACATACCAACAACTTTATAGTTTAAACCTGATCGTTTTAAACCGAAAGAAGCTCCTCCATATCCAGCGAATCCTTCAAAAACCTTTATTGTTTTATGCTTTGGTAATTTGTGCATTTTGCTCCATCCCCTTTCCGTAGATTTCAAAAAACTCCTGCGCTAAACCAAACGCAGGGGTTGTTATGCCTTAGGCACAAGCGACTGGAAACGCTGCAGAAAAAGCATAACGAATCCCCCGCGCTATTATCGGTGCGAGGTCATTTACCTTTTCTGCTTCTGCTTTGTTCAGATTTCCAGTTTTGTACCTACAGAAGAGAAATGAAACTCATTTTATGATAGGTCAGTTGCTTTTTATTGTTCTTCTATTCATTTTTCCGCCGAGCATCCAAAAACGGAGGTTCTTCTATGATTCTAACCACATAAAAAAGGCGTGGATGCTTCCTGAAACCTGCTCGCCGTTTGAAGGCCTACCACAGCCCATGATAAGAAACAAGCAGAGAAAACACCCACGTTGGGAGTATATTAAACCCGAAAAGTGTGCATAAGGGATTACACCCTCTGCACACCTCGGGAATGTATACACACACCCGTGGCGCTTACCTCGTGATTTGCTTTTGCTTATCATTTTGAAAGTGGTAGTTTCAAACAGCCAAAAACAAAGCGTCAGTAACGCCTTAATTATGTAGTGCTGCCGCAAACGGATGCGGCAACGCGGCAAAGATAGGAAAAAAATGGAAAAGAGAAGTAGAGTTGATTAGAAGTTTGTCGTCAATCAATTTCTTTCAGTATTTTCCAATACCCATATTTTAGTCCACCGATACGAACGATACACCCCTGCTCTCTAAGATAGGCTATGTCTCGGTTTATGGTTGATTCTGCGAAACCAAGTGAGAGGGCTATTTTAGTGGTGGTAATCCTATTGTTTACTTTTATTGCGTCTATAATGCGTTTCCTTCGGGTGGTTACAATTTTTTCTTTTCTGTCATTTTCTTTTCTGTCATTTTCTTTTCTGTCATTTTCTTTTCTGTCATTTGGGTGAATAAAAGATGAACTGACAGTATAAGTGGTTCCACGGCCCTTCCCGTTGACAAGGAGCATTTGAAGGGATACAAGATGGGTGAGTAATTTGGCGATTTCCAAAGAGTTGGTTTTGAGTAATTGCTGCATTCTGGCATTAGTGACCAAGCCTTCTTCTATGGCCGTTGCCAAAGTCATTTTCTCATTGGTAGAAAGAGTGTCGAAAGTTGGTCCGAAATATTGATGAAGTTTGACTTCCGTCTCATTTGACACCAAAGAAGCTGTCCAAAGCTTTAATTCTACCAGCCGTAAATCAGGTTCTTCGTGAAGATCGGGCATTCGCCACGACTCTTCATGCCATGCTTGGAGAATAGAAGGAAAACCCGATCCGATGTTCTCGCCAAAACCTATCATGCGTAACATGTTTTGCATACGAGGGTTGCGGGCTTTCGAATGTCCTCCTTCGTAGATGCGTTCAATAGGCAGTTTTAGTGATCCAGGATTGGAAAAAACATAACCCTCCTGGGTCTTTTCTATCTTCAATATACCGCCATCCATCATCAAATCTGCATGGATGATGCTATTAGTAAAGGCTTCTCGGAGGGCTTTGTTTACGGAAGTGTCATCAATGCGTTCAACTCCTTCCATTCGAAAAGGTCTTTTGGTTCCCAATGTCAGTTTAGGTAACACCATACGGAAAAAGTTAAACAAGTTGTTCTCCCACCTGCCATCATAAGTGAGTCGGTCGCTCCAGCGTTCTCCTGGTAACAGATTGGTCGTGTCGAGATAGTCCATGCGGAAATTGCTGAAACGTTCTCTCACGGACAAACCTTTTCCGAACATCATTAAACCGGCAAGCGTGAGACATCCGGTTTTGCTAATCCGGTCAATGGCATAACCACCCATATTACGTAAAAACGCCTCATCACTATCAGCATTCCAAACATGATCGGGATTACGTTGTATGAAAAGGTTCCGATAGGCTCGTAATGTTGGAGGGTCAATGTCGTCCATGTCATAATGCTCTATCATAACTCCATCATTGCCATCATCGCTTGCATCACGAATCATGTCGTTTACTTCTTTTTCCGTGCAATGGAAATCACCTTCATACGTTCTTTTGTAAGTGCCTTTGTATGGATTCCCATTAATAAAAACAGGTTTGTCGCGATACTCTGCTTGAGGTACATGTATACAAACTATAGTTTTTCCCTCGTATTCAATCGTTTTAACATCTTCATCGCGCAACAGATTGCGATTTACTTTTTCACCGTGAATCGTATTCCAAAAGTCTGTAATGATTTTTTCAGCACTATTTACTCCAACAACGCTGTAATGTTTTGGTGAAGTTCCCGATTCTTGGATTTCGGAAACACCTAGCAAAATATAGCCCCCAAAAGTGTTGCAAAAAGAAGAATATGTCTCCCAAAGGGCTTTCGGGACTTCGTTCTTGGCTAGTTTTGCCTCCACATGAATGCGTTCGCCAAATTGCAATAAATCAGACAATACTTTTGTGTCCATACACATTTACCTTTCAATTTGCAAAAATAGTAAAACACCCTTAAACCAACCTCAATTTGCTATTTTTTTTGGCCGTATGTTCAAAAATAAGCGAACACTATAAACCAAAGCGTCGGTAACGCCTGCATTATGTAGTGCAGCGATGCTATCTTGCGCCGTTGGACAGCAAAAAATAAGAAAAAACTGCGAATGTCAAAGAGAAAACGGATTCGCAATCACCGTCTCCAAGCCCCCATAATCCGTCCGATATACATCGAGTGGATGCCGGCGGGAAAGTTCTCGTAGCGGCGGTGGCCCAGCTCGCCGAAACCCTTGGGATCGAAGGGGGCACGGTAGATGGTCTCGCACTCGTACACCTCGCGGGCTTCTTTGTAATAAGGTGCACCGTGGGGCGTGTAGGCCACGTGAAGGCCGAGTTCCTGCTCCTTGTTCACGTCGCGACCGCTATGGGTGCCCATGTAGTCGAGGATGTCGGTGCGCTCGGGGTCGAAGGTCATCACGGTGAAGTAGGGGTGTTGCTCCATGAACTCGAAGGTGTAGCGCGCCGGAGCCACATACACGGTGATGGTGTTGATGTTTTCGCCCCACAGGTTGCCCAAGGCGCCCCAGCCGATGGTCATGGCGTTGTGGTGGGCTTCGTCGCCCACGGCCAACAGGGCACCGTGGCCTTTGAAGATGGTGAAGGGATTGCCTTGGTAGTCGGCCACGACGTCGAACTCACGGAAGGTGGTGTCGGCTGTCGGGGCCTCGGTCGGGGTTTCTTTGGGGGCTTCGGTTTGTTCCTGGGCTTTGTTGCCGCAGCTAGTCAAGGTGAGGGCGGCCAAAACGATGGTGGTCATGATGAGGTGCTTTTTCATGGGTCGTAGGTTTTATTCGATGGTGCGAATTTGGTCCTTCAGGCATTGGTAGTCCTCCAGCAGGTCGTAGACCCCGTCTTCGCTCAGCACGCCGCGCTTGAGGTCTTTGGGCAGCTTTCCGGCTTCGTCGGCCTCGAAGTCGGTGCGCCAGTCGTCGCCGTCGTAGTAGGCTTGCAATTCGTCGATGTCGGGCTGAAGAGCAGCGAAGTCGTCCAAGGCCTTTTCTAGTCTTTTTACTGTTTCCGTGCCCTTGTCCAAAAGGGCTTCCATGCGGGTGATACGTTCGATCTGTGTCATAATATGCTTGATTTTTGTGGTGCAAAAATAGTGAATTTTGCGAAAAATCCACCTCAAACGTTCCACATTCAAATTAATTCCGTACTTTTGCAGCCCGATTTTTAGGCAGAATTAAGGTAGAATGGAGAAGAAGAACGAATTCCTGATTCCGGTGAGCGGCCTCGCCTTGGGGAGCCACGCCTACCAGTTTGAGATCGACAACGATTTCTTCGCTGGTATGGAATACTCTGAGGCTCAGCAAGGTAAGGTGCATGTCGACTTGGACATTGACCGCCAAGAGACCATGCTGACGCTGCATTTCGACCTCGAAGGAAGCGTGCGCGTGCCTTGCGACCGTTGCGCCGACGAGTTTGACCAGCCCATCGAGAGCCATCAGGATTTCTTCCTCAAGTTGGGGACGGAGAACGCCCAAGAGTCGGACGACGTGGCTGTCGTCTCGCCCGAGCTGAGCGAATACGACATCCGCCCGTTGGTGTATGAGTACATCATCCTCGCCATCCCGATGCATCGCGTGCATCCCGAAGGCGAGTGCAACCCCGAGGTGATCGCTATGCTCAACCAAGAGGATGCACCCGTTGAGGACGACGAAGACACCGACGAGATTGACCCGCGCTGGGCCGCTTTGAAAGACATTAAATTGAACGATAAATAAACAACAGGTAATTAACGATTAAAATAACAAGAAAATGGCACATCCTAAAAGAAGACAGTCTCACACCAGAGGCGCTAAGAGAAGAACGCACTACAAGGCCGAAACGCCTAACGTGACCATCGATCCCGTCACCGGCACCATGCACGTGATGCACCGTGCTTACTATGTGGACGGCGACCTGTACTACAGAGGTCAGCTGG
>CAMKAR010000041.1 GCA_946410535.1 uncultured Bacteroidales bacterium | reverse complement strand
GGTCGCACGGTGATGGTGTAGGTCTCTATCTCGCTGAAAATGGCTGTGTAGGTCATGTTTTCGGTGACGGTGACGCTGCGTGGGTTGTCGGTGTTGCCATCGGTCCAGCCCGTGAACAACGCACCCTCATTGGGCGTGGCGCCGATTTGGATAGTCGTGTTTTCGGGATAGGTGCCACTGCCGCTAACCGTGCCGAGCGTCGGGTCGTTGGCCAACACGGTGATGGTGTATTGTGGCGTGCCGTTGAGGTGGAAAATGGCCTTGTAGTTGGCGTTGCCCGTGACGGTTTCCTCGCGGGGGTTCCTCACGATGCCGTCGTGCCAGCAGATGAAGGTGTAGTTGGCGTTGGCCGTGGCCGTCAGTGTCACCGTCGAGCCATAGTTGAAGGTGCCGCCTCCTGTGACGGTGCCGCCTTCAGCAGGGTCGGCTTCGGTGGTGATTTCATAAGTCAGAGGAATGAAGACTGCGGTGTAGGTGGCGTTGCCTTCCACGAACACCGAGCGAGGGTTGGCAATGACGCCGTCGTCCCAAGTGTTGAAGATGTAGCCTGGATTGCTGTGGGCCACCAAATGGATGGTCTCGCCGTAGTTGTAGGTGCCGCCGCCGTTGACGGTGCCAGCGCCTTCGGGCGTGACGTCGGTCTTGATGAGGAACTGCTGGATGCCGAAACGTGCGGTGTAGGTCCTGTTGTTGGTAACGACCACGGTGCGCGGGTTGTCGGTGTTGCTGTCGGTCCAGCCCAAGAACTCGAAGCCGAGATTGGCCGTGGCCGAAATCACGATGGTGTCGCCATAATAATAGGTGCCGCCGCCCGTCACCGAACCCCATGAAGGATGGTCGCTGACGACGTTGATGGTGTATTCGATTCGGCCAAAGGAGGCTACAAAGGTGCTGTCTTGCGTGACGGTGATGGTGCGCGGGTTGTCGGTGATGCTGTCGTTCCAGCCGATGAACTCGCAACCGAGTGCAGGAATGCCGTAAAGCGTGGTTTGGCTTCCTTCGGTGAAGATGCCGCCACCGCTGACGCTGCCCCAATCGGGGTTGGCGGATTCAACGGTGATGGTGTATTCGGGTTGGGGCGGGGCGGGCTTCACGACGAGGCCAGAGATGATGCACTCGGGCTGATAGAGGACTTCGCCGTCTTTGTAAACCGTTTGTGCGTCAGTGTAATACACTCCGCTTTCGTTGACGACCAAATTGCCGATTCCGGAAAGCTCAGGCAGATCGTAGAGCATCTCGCCGTCTTGCCAAATATAGACAATGGTATCCGTCAAGGAAAACCCTGACCAATAGAGGCTGCCGTCGAATGCGGCGATGCAACCGAAGTCGGCATTTTCGATTTGGTAGATGATGGAGTCGTTTTGCAAAATGACACCGTATGAAAGGGAGTCGTTTTCAACCACAAATCCCGATGCGAAGAGGTTCCCGCCATCAAAGCAGATGCTTTCGATGCTTGAAATGCTATCGGACAACCAAAGCAACGAGTCGTTTTTCCAAACGCTGGCATGGAAGAGGGAGTCGCTATTGAAGAAGATGGCGCCACCGGCATAGATGTCGCCCGTTGTTGTGTCGACAGTAAGGCTGTGAATGTGGCATTCGCCTTCGTCGTGGCTGTAGGAATAAAGGAGTTCGCCGTTTTGCCAAACGTTGTTGAAGCCCGCCACCGTCCAGTCGTTGCCGTTGAGGGCGATGTGGTCGAAATGGGTATTGGTATCGGAGGTGAACACGCACGAGTCGTTCATCCAAACGCGGCCTTGAACAATTGAGTCGTTGTAAGCATATCCAGCTCCGTAGACGGTTCCGTCCTCCGCCACTTGGATGCCTTTCAACTGGATGTTGATGCTGTCGGTGAGGTCGTATAACAGCGTGTTGTTTTTGAATACCTTGCCAGTGTTAAGGTGGTTGCCTGAGACGTAAACATCTTGAGGTTGTGGCTGCGGTCCGTCCCAATCGAAATAGGTCTTCACGGTCCAGTCGCCATACGAAGAGGTGTACCATTCGTTTAGGGCCATATTCCACTGCCAGTGCCCATTGCCGCTTGGGTCGTTGCCTTCGCAAACGCCCATGGGCCAAGCGGTCAACTGTTGGTCACATACCCAAACGACCCAAATCTCATCGTCACCAGTCACCCAAACAGGCGCATCGAGGTCGAATTCCGCCCAGCCGTTGAGGCTTTGTGGCACGTCAAAAGTTTTGGTTGAAACCATCATGCCACCGAGATTGGGCTGTCCGCCCACGTAGACGGAGCAGGTGTATCTTCCGCCCACGGCATTATAAAGCGTGTCGCTAAAAATGGCCACTTTGGTGATGCACGTTCCCGCATAGTCGGCCAGCATGTCGGCTGGATAGCTGACGGCTGCAGTAAAGGGAACCCCTCCGCCAATGGCGTTGTTGAATTCGCCGCCGCAGTAGGTGTGCCAGCCGTGCTGGGGCGTGTTTTGGGCTTGCCCAATGCCCAAGCCCATCATCATCAGGGCAAGTAAAACTATGGTCTTTTTCATTTTCATAAGCGTATGATTCTGTTTACGCTGCAAAATTACAATTTTTTTCTTTGTTGCGATGTGTTATTGATTGGTAATTATTATTGATAGTAGTTGAATTTGTTTTGTGGTGTAAATCAATGATATACCCGACAGCAAACGACAACAAACGACTACTGTCGACAACAAACGTTTAATCAACGGCTTGGTCTTGACAAACTCCGTTACTTTGCAGCATGAAAAATAAATCAACACAAAACAACGACACTATGCCAAAAATCACTATCTTTGCCCTTTTATTAAGGTATTGCGCAATACATAACTCTTGCGTCAAAAGAATCTTGAAATCTTGAAATCAACAACAATTAAACAATTCAACAAATAAACAATTAAACATCTAAAAACACCCACAAATCATGACTACAGAAAAAACACAAGAAGAAGCTGCAAAACTGAAGCAGGAGAAACTGAAGGCTTTGGAAGCCACGTTAGGTAACATCGAGAAGAGCTTCGGCAAGGGTAGCATCATGCGCCTTGGCGCCGAGGCGGAGAAGATGGAGAGCATCTCCACCGGCTCCATCGGCCTCGACTACGCCCTTGGCGTGGGCGGTCTGCCCAAAGGCCGTATCATCGAGATCTACGGTCCCGAAAGCTCAGGTAAGACGACCTTGGCCCTGCATGTCATCGCTGAGGCGCAGAAGAAAGGTGGCATTGCCGCCTTCATCGACGCGGAACACGCCTTCGACCGCTTCTATGCCGCCAAGTTGGGCGTCGACATCGAGAACCTGCTGATTTCCCAGCCCGACTACGGCGAGCAAGCCCTCGAAATCGCAGAGAACCTGATTCGTTCGGGTGCCATCGACGTCATCGTGGTCGACTCCGTGGCAGCCCTTACGCCTAAGAGCGAAATCGAAGGCGAGATGGGCGACAGCAAGATGGGTCTCCAGGCCCGCCTGATGAGCCAGGCCATGCGTAAGCTGACCGCCACCATTAATAAGACGGGTTGCATCTGCATCTTCATCAACCAGTTGCGCGAGAAGATCGGCGTTTTGTTCGGCAACCCCGAAACCACTACGGGCGGCAACGCCTTGAAGTTCTACAGCTCGGTGCGCATCGACATCCGCAAGATCAGCCAGATCAAGGACGGCGAAAACGTCATCGGTAGCCGGGTGAAGGTGAAGGTGGTCAAGAACAAGGTGGCCCCGCCGTTCCGCAAGGCCGAGTTCGACATCCTTTATGGCGAAGGCATCTCGCGCTCGGGCGAAATCGTCGACCTCGGCGTGGAAATGGGCATCATCAAGAAGAGTGGATCGTGGTTCAGCTACGGCGACTCGAAACTGGCCCAAGGCCGCGACTCGGTCAAGAAACTCATCGAAGACAATCCCGAACTCGCCGACGAACTCTCAGCGAAGATATTTGAGGCGTTGGAGAAATCGGAAGAATAGCATTCTTGGACGCAGTAGCGTCATTGCGAGGAGGCACGACGAAGCAATCCAGAGAATAATTGAATCGATAATTCCCTGGACTGCTTCGTTCCTCGCAGTGACGCAAAGCGAGTGATAAATGATAATCAATTGACAATGAAGAAAACCCTACTTTCCCTCGGCTTGCTGCTCGCCCTCTGTGCCTGCAACAACACGCCGAAACCCGAACCGACGGAAACACTGCAAGAACCCAAGGCACCTGTCACGGTTAACGAGGCCATCCAGCTGCTGACCGACTCCATCGCCACGGACAGTACGAATGCACGCCTTTACGTCAGTCGCGCCAAGGCCTACTATGCCACGGAGCAAATCGGGCAGGCCATGATCGACATCAACAAGTCGCTGCAACTCGACCCGAACAATGTCGACACCTACCTTCTTTTGGCTGATGTGTATTATGCCCTTGGCGACCAGGACAACATCTCGTCGACGCTCAACCGCGCGGTGGAAATCAACTCGCTCGATCCTCGCCCCTTGGTGAAGTTAGCCGAGTTGAGTTTCTTCCAACAGAACTTCAACCTTGCTGTCGGCTATGCAGACAAGTCGTTGCAGCTTGCTTCCTACAACCCGCAAGCCTATTTCGTGAAAGGCATGTGCTATATGGCTGGCAAGCAAGATACGGTCAACGCACTGAAAAACTTCCAGTTAGCTTCGGAGCAAGATGCCGCTTTCTATGATCCTGTGGAGCAAATCAGCCGCATCTATGCCGTGCAGCAACCCACCTATGCGTTGGACTACCTGCGCAAGGCCCAACAGCAGTTCCCCGACCAGCCCACGGCACGCTACGAGCTGGCACTCTATCTGCAAAGCCATGGCGCACCCGAGGAGGCATTGGCGCATTACGACACCTTGCTGATGCTACGCCCTGACAACTACATTGTGCTGTTCAACAAGGGCTATGTCAACTATGTGTATCTCGAAAACAACGAGGTGGCGTTGGACTATTTCAACCAAGCCTTGAACGTCAACCCCAACTATCTTGACGCCTATTATAACAAAGGTCGCGTGCTGGAGCAGATGGGCGACTATGCCCAGGCTCTCGACATCTACAAAGAGGTCCTGAAGCGCCAGCCCGACTACAAATTGGCCATCAACGCCATCAATCGCATCCAGAACCAGGTTGCAGAATAATCCAAAACAATTAGGTATGCTTCAAGTCTATTGCCTCAATACGAAGTCGACAAAGGAGTTCAAGGAAGGGACGACCTTGCTGGAGATGCTGCCCGAGTTCGACTTTGAGCGACCTTATCCCATCGTCTCGGCCAAGGTCAACAACGTCTCGCAAGGGCTGAAATTCCGTGTCTACAACAGCCGCGATGTCGAGTTTCTCGACCTCACGCACCACACGGCACAACTCGTTTACATCCGTTCTTTAGGCTTCTTGCTCTACAAGGCCGCGCAAGACCTGTTTCCGGGCAGCAAGCTGAGCATGGAACACCCCATCTCGAAAGGCATGTACTGCCGCATATGCAAGAGCGACGGTCAGCCGCTCAATGCCAACGACATCGCCTCGCTGCGCGTGAGAATGCGTACCATCGTGGCCGACGACATCCAATTCCATCGCCATGAGGCCCGTATTGACGATGCCATAAGGATGTTTAGCGATTTGGGATTGGAGGATAAAGTCAAACTGCTTGAAACCAGCGGCAACGCCTACACAGACTACTACACCTTGGACGATACGACCGACTATTTCTATGGTCGCTTGGTTCCTTCCACGGGCTACTTGAGCATCTGGGACATCGAGGCCTATCGCGACGGCCTATTGATGCGCATCCCCGATCGCGAGCACCCCGACCGTTTGGCCGAGACCCACGACCAACCCAAGACCTTTGAGGTGTTTTCGGAAAGCCTGAAATGGAACGACATCATGGGACTGAGCACGGTGGGCGACGTCAACCATGCCATCCAAAACGGGAAGGCACGCGAGTTGGTGCAGGTGGCAGAAGCCTTGCAGGAGAAGAAAATCGTGCAGATTGCCGAAGAGATCGACCGACGCTATCACTGCGAGACTCCTGTTCGTCTGGTCCTTATCACGGGTCCCAGCAGCAGTGGCAAGACGACGTTTTGCAGCCGTGTCAGCATCCAGCTGAAGGCCTGCGGGTTGAAGCCCGTCTCGTTCTCGACGGACGACTATTTCGTCAACCGCGTCGACACGCCCAAGCTGCCCGATGGCTCCTACGACTTCGACAACTTCGATACCGTCGACCATGCTGCCCTTGAGCGCGACTTGATGGCCTTGCTCAATGGCGAGGAAATCGAAGTGCCTGAATACAACTTTGTTACGGGCATTCGTGAATATAACGGCAAACGATTGCAACTGAGGGAAGGCTCGGTCTTGTTGCTCGAAGGCATTCATGCCCTCAATTCCATGCTGACGGAGCAAATTCCCGAGTCGACCAAGTTCCGCATCTTCATCTCCACGCTGACCAGCACTGCCTTGGACGACCACAACATCATCCCGACCGATGACAACCGCCTGTTGCGACGCATCGTGCGCGATTATAATAAAGGTGCGTTCACGGCGCGGCAAACCATCAGCCAGTGGCGCAGCGTGCGCGAGGCCGAGGAGAAATGGATCAATCCCTATCAGGAGAATGCCGACGTGATGTTCAATTCGGCCTACCTCTTGGAGTTTGCCGTGATGCGCAACCATGCGGAGGGCATCTTGGCTACCGTTCCGCGCAACAGCCCGGAGTACACCGAAGCGCATCGTTTGTTGCGGTTCCTGCATTATTTCACGCCCGTCTCCGACAAAGAGATCCCGGCCACCTCCATGCTCCGCCAGTTCATCGGCGGCAGCAGCTTTATGTAAATTTTGAATTTTAAATTTTGAATTTTAAATTTTAAATCTTAAATCTTAAATCTTGAATATAATGGAATTCAACGCAAAACAAGTGAAAGACCAAGTCGTGCAGTGGATCCGCGATTGGTTTGAAGTGAACGGAAAAGGCTGCAACGCCGTTATCGGCATCTCGGGTGGCAAAGACAGCAGTGTCGTGGCCGCTTTGTGCGCCGAAGCTCTGGGCAAGGACCGCGTCATCGGCGTGACCATGCCCAACGGCGTGCAACCCGACATCTCCGACAGCATGAAACTTATCAACCACCTTGGCATTCGCTATTGCTGCGTCAACATCGGCGATACTTATAACACCTTGATTGAAGCGGTGCGCGAACAACTCGGCACTTTGGATGCCGAGGTCAGTCGCCAGACCACGATTAATTTGCCGCCACGGTTGAGAATGAGCACCTTGTATGCCGTGTCGCAGTCGATGAACGGACGTGTGGCTAACACCTGCAACCTTTCGGAGGACTGGGTGGGCTATTCGACCCGCTATGGCGATGCCGCCGGCGATTTCGCCCCGTTGGCTGGCCTCACCGTGCAGGAAGTCAAGGCGATAGGGAAGGAGTTGGGACTGCCCATCGAGTTGGTGGAGAAGACCCCGTCCGATGGTCTCACCAACAAAAGCGACGAGGATAACCTTGGATTCTCTTATGCCGTTTTAGACCAATACATTCGCACGGGCATCTGCAACGACCCCAAGACCAAAGCCCTCATCGACCACAAGCACATCACCAACCTCTTTAAGCTCCAGCCGATTCCGCATTTCGAGATGAAATAGGATTCTCATTTCTCATCCTCAAACTCCTCCCTATCAGCATAATACACATCAATGGCGGCAATCAGGGCGGCAAGGCTCCACACGGGGATGGCCAACTTGTCGGTGTCTAAGAAGTTGTTGAGGAAGCCGTGGACGAAATAGCCGAAGAAGGCCAAAGTGGCGCCCAACACGAGTACCTTGGCACTCTTGTTCTTGCAGCGGCTGTAGGTCTTGATGCCGCAGGTGACAGTAACCACCACGAACACCATCATTAAGAGCGAGCCTACCAAGCCTTGCTCGGCCAACGGACCGAAGTATTCGGAGTGGGCGTTGCCGCCGTCGCCGGCGTTGGTGCTGATGATGGTCTTCTCCTTCGACATCTGGTAGGGAGCATACACGAACTGGTAAGTGCCTGGTCCCCAGCCAAAGACGGGGCGGTCGTTGAAAAGTCGGAAGGCCGACTGCCAACGGTTGATGCGCTCAAGGTTGGAGGCATCGGTCGAGATGTTGGTGATGCTTCGTATGTTTTCCACAAGGTTGCCCGAAGCGTCTTGGTTGTTCTTCTCAAGCGCGTCGATGATTTGGTTCTGGAAGGTGAAGAACAAGCCCGCCAAGACTACGACGGCAGCGGCAATCCAGCGGAACTTGATGCGCAGCAGCACGCACGCCAACACGCCCAAGGCGGCCACCATGCTAATCCAAGCGGCACGGCAGTTGGAAAGCGTCAGAGCGACGCTCAAAAGGATGACCACGCCGATGATAATTAGCCTGCGGCTTTTCTTGATACCCGGAACGAAACAATAGGTGAGGGCCATGATGAGATAGATGCCCAAGGCTGCGCCATAGGCCGTATGGTCGTTGTAGAAAGGCGTCATCACCCAGTGGGCCGAGTCGCCGTCGAAGCCGTATTGGGCATGGTGGATGATGGTGTAGACGCACACGATGCAAAGGGCGGCGATGTAGAGCCATATGAACTGATGGATACGTTTCGGGTCTTTGAACAAAAGGGCACAAAGGAAGAAAGCGGGAATGACGAACCACAGCCTCGAAACCAAGAACTTGATGGACACCACAGGCAGCTCGCTCGTGATGGTGGTGACGAGCATCCAAGCGAACATGCAATAGATGACGATGGCGATGGGATGTTGCGAGATGTGCCGGTCGTAATGGCCGTCGTAGAGCATCTTGGCCACAAACAAAACCAAGATTCCCATCAGCAACGGCTCGGCGGGGAGCGAGATGGCCAAGCCCGCGTCCAAGGCTTTCAGGTTGACCGAAAGCGGCACGGTGAACGCCGTCAGCAGCAGCACTTTGTCGAGTGAGAAGATGTAGAGTAGCAAAACGCCAAGCACCACAGGCAAGGCGAAGAACAGGTAGGTGTTCTTCTTCACCACGAGATACATGCCCACGGCTATGAAGAGCGCCGCTATGACATAAAGCCAGGCTATTTTCGCTTTCTTCTCCACGGCTTACTTGTTTTCGGCGACGAAACGTTTGCGGTTTTCGATGATGAAAGCGACCACGATGGAGAGCAACAAGGCTCCCATGGCGCTCAGGGCGACCACCACCCAACGCACGGGGAAGGCCTTCTTGTCGGACGGGAAGGGTTCGGTGATGATGTTGGAATAGGTGAGGTCGGAGTTGTAGAAGCGCAGGTTCTGCTCGTAGTCCACCTTGATGGAGACATAGGTGTTGCCTTCGGCGGCGATTTTGGTTTGCAGGTCGATGATCTCGGCACCGAATTTCTCCATGTTCGACTGCATCTCCGAAGCCTTGGCAGAGCCACCAAGCATACTCTTCGTGACTTCACGCGACTGGCTTGAAATGTCTGATATTCCGTAGGTTGTGCAAATGTCGGTGTAGCGTTTTTTCAGCGAGTCGATGTCGTGCTGTTTCTCTTTCAATTGTCTTTCGTACATGGTCACCACTTCGCCGACCTTCTGCTTGTGCAGGGTGTGCACCTTCTCGTCGTAGAAGTTGAGGATGTCCCTTGCGATGCCGCAGGCGGTTTCGGGATCCTTGTCCATGACGGTGATGCTTACGGCTTCGTAAGGCGTCTTGGCAATCTTGATCTTGCTGCGGTATTCGTTGATCATGTAAGTCCTGGCAAATTGATCGTTCCTGTCAATCTTGTAGTCGTTCCACAGGTCGTATTTTTCGACGATGGCGTCCATGATGGAGTTCGAGTTGATGATTTCGAGCATCTGTTCGGTCTCGCTTTCGTCGGAATAGGGGCTGATGTTGGCAGGATAAGCCACGGCAACGGACTTGTAGAGCGGCGTAATGAAGGCCGGGCCGGAGAAAATGGCACCGCAGAGGGCCGCCGCCACGGTAATGATGATGATGTGCCACTTCCATTTCAGGATGACTTGCACTAAGGAAAGATTGTTGAAATTGTTATCCATTGTTGTTTGTGTTGTTTTCGTAGTGGTGTGGTTAGGTGTGAAAAACTGATTCAACTTATTGGTTATGGCTTTTTTGCACTGTCGTCCCGACCGAGTTTTTCTCGGCCTCTCGGCGAAAAAAGTCCTTCGAGCGGTCGTAGAATACGATGCAGATGATAAGCAGCAGGAAAGTGCTCAAGACGGTGATGACCACGATGAGCCAGCGCACGGGATAGCTCTTGCGCTCGGCTTGGAAAGCCGAAGTGACGACGAACTTGTGCGGGATGAACTCGGTGGCATCCACCTTGGCTTCCTCGTATTTCGACTTGACCAACGAGAGTTGCAGGCGGTCGTTATCCAAACGTTGGTTGATGGCGTAGGAGGCACCACCGTAGTCGGCCAAAATGTCCAATTGTTTCTGTATGTTGTTGACACCTTGCGTGTTGCCTTTTCCCAATTCGACGGCCATCTGGCGGCTGAGCATTTCCACTTGCGACTCGTAGTCGAACACGCCGAGCTTGCGCAGCGTGTTGAGCGAGTCTTCAAGCATGTCCATCTCGGCCACGAGCCAGTTGTATTCCTGCTCGACGATGCGGAAAGCCTCGATGGCTACTTCCTTCTGCATCTGGTTCATCGTGCTGTCGAAAATCTCGGCAATATCGTTGGCGATGCGGGCCG
>CAMKAR010000040.1 GCA_946410535.1 uncultured Bacteroidales bacterium | reverse complement strand
TACCCTTCCATGGCGTGGAATTCGACCAGAGCAACTACATTCCTTTGGGCGATGGAGTCTTGCTGCTTGCTGCGTTGGGTGGGGCATATCTAATAGGCAAGCGCAAGAAGGAAGTGTAGCTGTTGCGGAAACGCAATGCTTGCGCCATGCGTAACCCCGGTTTTGTAGATCAAATAATTATCAGATTATCAACAATTTTATTTTTAGTATGAATCAAGAAATGAAAACGATTAAAAAATTGAAATGGACATTTCTATTCGTCCTATTAGGATGGGTAGCAAATGCAAATGCCCAGACATGGACCGAATGGAGTGGAACAATATCAGGTCTCTCAGTTCCTAGTGACCAAACAAGGTACATCAAACTTGTAGGTGATGTAGATTTGTCGTCCTTTGTTGTTAGTTATGGAGACTTAACCATTGATTTGAATGGTTATGTGATGAAACGCAGATTTGGTGGCAATTTCCTTGTTATAGCCTCTGATGGGAAAATTACCATCATGGATTCTCGTCCTGATGTACCTCATTATGGCAAACCCAAAACATATTATATAAATGGGAAAGGATTTGAGTACTTATGGGATTATGATGCCTCGTATACGGCAAGCACTCCTGATGTAATTGAAATTAAAGGAGGCATCTTAACAGGCGGTTTTGGCGTGATTGGTGGTGGTGTTGTCGCTTATGGTGACTTGGTGATGAATGGAGGGACAATTGCAGGTAATTATGTATGTAGCCAAGATTACAAGGAAAAGGTTGGCAACACTTGGGTGACGAGGATTTTCCGTCCGACAACTTGTGACGAAATGAGAACGGCATGGGAGGGCTTTTTGGCAACCGACAGATGTTACCATCAAATTTTTGGTGCAAACGGTAATAGTACTTCAGTTACTAGTTACAACCAAATTATGGGTGAGGGCGGTGGCGTATTTGTTGGCCCTGATGGCTCCTTCGTGATGAATGGTGGAAGAATATGCTACAATTATTCTAGTTTCCACGGTGCAGGTGTTTATACAGGTGGCCCTTTCACTATGAATGGGAATAGTAGTATTGATCATAATTTTGCCTCTGCTGGTTATGGCGCTGGTGTCTTTGTCAGCCATTCTATTGAATATCAGCCTTATGTTAATGGAACAACCGTATTGGATATTGGCACTATGGTTATGAATGGTGGTGATGTTAGTTACAATAATTCCTACGGAGGTTCAGGCGGTGGAATTATGGCATGGAAGCAAAGCACATTGACTATTAACAATGGCACTATAGATCACAATTTAGCACTGGGTCAACGCCATAAGGATTTAGGAAATGGCGGTGGTGTGTATTGTGAGAATGCCACTTTTACAGCAAAAAGGGTCGTAATAACTGATAATGAATGTGCCCGTTATGGCGGTGGATTGGTGGTATATAACGATTCGCAGCTCCACATGACGCAGGATTCATGTATCATTGCTCGTAACATAGCCAGACCCAGATCAACTGACATTTGGCTAAACACCAACCGTACTGGACGCGGTGGTGGCCTTAGTTTGACTTGGAAAGGCAGTATAGCTGTTTTGGGCAATAAAGTGCTTATGAAGGATAACGAGGCCCAATATGGTGGCGGCGCATATATCAGTGGTGCTGACTGCACCATGCGAGGGGCGATTATTAGGAATAACACCGCAGACATCGATGGCGGTGGATTTTATATCTTATCTTCGGCTTCAACCATTGTAGAGCAGAATTCCAAGATTATCAACAACGAGGCGACCGATGGACGAGGTGGTGGCCTTTTCATTCAAGCTGCTGATGCAGTGTATACGCAAACGGATAGTGAACTCAGTAATAATACTGCAGGGTCACACGGAGGAGGTGTTTTTATGAACACAGGCGAGGTGTCACTGACTGGCTCAAGGTTGGACAATAACAGTTCGGTTAATGGCAATGGCGGTGGCATTTATGCAGGCACTGGCCAAATTATGGTTGATAATACCATATTATATCAGAACAAGGCATTAAATGGTGACGGTGGCGGCATCTTTGCCAATGTTGGCGCAACTGGTCTCATCACTATCAAAGACAACTCGATTATGTGTAAGAACAAAGCCAAAAATGGCGGAGGTCTGTACACCCAAAGTGGTACTATCGATTTTCGTGGGGGAACCATAGGAGGCAATACGGCTTCTGTCAACGGCGGCGGTGTTTATGCCAATTATCCAGTGAATTTGTCGGGTGGTATCGTGGGCAATAACCTTGATACGATTGGTGGCAACACAGCTGTTAATGGTGGAGGTATATATGCCAATAGCAACGTCACGATGATTGGAGGTAGGATAAGCGGTAATGCTGCCAATAACGGTGGCGGCCTCTACGTGGGCAACGGCGACATCACGCTGAGCGGTGCCAAGGTGAGCGGCAACAGTGCCAGCAACGGTCAGGGCGGCGGCATCTACGCCGGCAACGGCAACATCTTGGTGAAGGACGACACCCAAGTCGGCACCTACTCGGCCAAGGCGGGTAGCGGCAACAGCGCCAGGGAAGGCGGCGGCCTCTACGTGAACGGCGGCACCGTGGTGTTCACCAACGGCACGTTCGCCGACAACTACGCCAGCGAGAAGGGGGGCGGCATCTACATCAAGGAAGGCGCGACGCTCAACCTTCGCGAGACGGCCACGCTCACCCGCAACCACGTTCCCGCCACGGGCCAGGGCGGCGGCGTGTACATGAACGGCACGCTCAACGTGGGCGAGAACGCCGACGACCCGGCCAGTAAGCACAAAATTGTCGCCCGCGACAACTACGCCAGCGACGAGACGAACCCCACCATCACGCCGCTCAACCGCAACAATGTGTTCCTGCCCTCGGACACGAAATACATCACCCTGCTGAGCGACATCCACGCGTCGGCCTCGAAGGTGGGCTTCTCGGTCACGCGGGGCTTCTGCCCGGTCATCTACACCGACATCAGCGACTACAGCCACGAGCAGTGGCTCTACGACCTGCTAGGCAGTACGAGCGGTCTGACGGGTGCCATCTTCGATGACGCGCAGCACTACTTCGCCCTGCACGTCCGCCACGACCAAGGCCCCTTCGAGGCCAAGTACGACTACTTGTGGGGTGCGTGGACGACCTGGGTCAACAAGGATCCCAACCTGCATACCGACGACTACCCTTTGCCGACGGGCATCGAACACCATTACACGGAGGAAACCGACGGCTGGCACATCTACACGAGGGAAGGGCTGGCCTGGTTCATCTCTTATGTGAACGGCCTGAACGGTTGCGAAGAGCATCATTCGGCCAACGCCTTCATGGAAAACGATGTTGACATGTCGGGCAACCTGTGGGTGCCCATCGGCGGCACCAACAGGTTCCTCGAAGAGTATAGCATCTTCACCGACGGCGGCGAGTACAAGGGTAACTTCGACGGACAGGGCCACATCATCCGCAACCTCGACTGCCGCTATCTGAACGCGGTGCTCAAGATAGGCTTGTTCGGCAATGTGACTGGCGGCAGCATCAAGAACACCTTCGTTGACGGCTACGAGTTCACGACCCAGTTCGACGACAAGGCGTACTATCTCGGCGGCATCGCGGGCAGAGCCATGGGTGGTGTCATCAGTAACTGCGAGGCACGCGGTGTCATGTCGACCGACTACTGCCTCTCGGCCAGCTCTTACATGGGCGGCCTTGTGGGCATGGTTGACGGCGCCACGGTGCACTCCAGCATGGCCATGCCGACGATGAGCGGCACGGCACGCCACATGGGCGGCCTCGTGGGACAGCTCAACGCGAACAACACGCTGAAGAACAGTTTCTCCAACGCGGAAATCACGCGCAACGATGCCAACAGCATAATCGGCGGCCTTGTGGGCGCCAACCTCGGTACCGTCGAGAACTGCTATGTGCGCCTGCGCGGCACTGCACCTTCCAACTTCGGCTGGTTCGCGGGCAACAATAGTGGTACCATCCAATACTGCTACGCCCCAACGGGCAAGACCAACTACGTGAACTCCACATCAGGCACGCCCACCATCGCTGGCCATGGCAACTATGCTACAACCGCCTTGGTCGACGGCAAATACGGCTTCGCCCACCAGGACCAAAACGTGACCTTGGCCGTCTCCACCGATGAGAACGATTACATCGAGAACGGACCCGTCGGCAACGATGGCGAGTTGAAGGGCCTCTTGGCCACGCTCAACAACTGGGTTGAGGCTCAGACAGACGGAGTTGACTATTCAACTTGGACGCGCACCATGGCCAGCCCCATGAATGCCGACCTGCCCATCCTCGAGTTCGACGACTTTGCTTGCGCCAGCACAAGGGATAACGTATTCATTGCTTACCGGGACGACCTCAACGACATGATCGCCTACGCCAACGCCAACAGCACTGGCGGCAGCGTCTACCTCTACGACGCCACGCCCACGGCAGTCAACAAGAACACCAACGCCAACGTGCGCGTCTACATCGCCCCCAACGTCGGCCTCACCCAAGACGATGACAACACCATCAACGCCCGCGTGGGTGTCACCTTCGACAACAGCTCGACCGACTTCATGGCCTACGACTGGCACATGTTCTCGTCGGCGCTCCAAGCGGCCCCGATGGGCCTCGTCTACCACAGCGACGAAGGCACCTACTACGTCCGCGACAACTACGCCACCCTTGCCGCACAAGGCATCACGCACGCAGATTACACCGACCCCACCAAGATGGACCCGCCGATGACCACGTGGAACACCACACCGGGCCAAATCGGCTACTTCCCCACCGATGCGCCCTATGGCCCGTGGAGAAATACCGGCAGCCTCAGCCAGGGCTTCGACTTCTACTGCTTCCATGAGCCGTCGCGCCACTGGATCAACTTCAAGCGCGAAGGCAGGACAGGCTTCTTCGACCACTGGAACCAATACGTCTACAATCTCGCCACCGACAAGCACACGCAAATCCAATACACCAACGAGACTGCGATGGTGTCGGGCAAGGGCTACATGGTGGCCCTCAGCCAGCCCTCCATGATGATGGCCGACGGCGTGCTCAACAACACCGCCACGCAAAGCAGCAACGCCAGCTACAACGAGGGTTCGAGCTACGACCACCCGCTGCGTGGTTTCAACCTCGTGGGCAACCCCTACCAGAGCTACTTGGACTTCAACGAGTTTGCCATCGACAACGGCATCGACACCTATTACATCCTCGACGCCGACGCGAAGGGCTACATCGCCTATACCACGGGATCCACGCCGCAGCAAAGCGAATGGATCGGCGGACTGAAGGGCTACACGGCTTCGCGCTACATCCACCCGCACCAGGGCTTCTTCGTGAGGGTCGACGCAGCCCAGGCCATCACCTTCAACAGCGATATGCGCAAGGGCGGCACCAACACCGGCAGCTTCGGCTCCGACTATCGCGACTGGGAGACGCGCTATGCCTTGGTCAACATGGTGTGCACCGACGGCAAGGGTCGCAACGACTTTGCCACCATCGAGCTTGACCGTCCCGAGCAGGGCGGTGGTCGCAAGGCGAAGGGCTTGCGCTCGGGCGACGCCTCCATCTGGTTCCGTCTCGGCGACGAGGACTACCAGATCGCCTTCGCCCCCGTGGGCACACAGAGTGCCGCGCTGCGCTTCGAGGCGCATACCGACGGCGTCTACACATTGCGCTGGAACATGCAGAACGCCGACTTCAGCTACCTCCACCTCATCGACAACCTGACGGGCGCCGACATCGACTGCCTCACGACCGACGAATACCGTTTCGAGGCCAAGACGAGCGACTACACCTCGCGTTTCCGCCTCGTGTTCGAGTTCACGGGCATTGATGAGCCTGAGGTCCCTGAGCCTGTCGAAGGGCCGTCTTCATTCGCCTTCATGATGGGCGACGAGTTGGTCATCAACGGCGAGGGCGTGCTGCAAATGTTCGACCTCAACGGTCGCCAGCTGTTCAGCACCGAGATACACGGCACACAAGCTACTGTCGCGATGCCTAAGGTGGCCGACGGCATCTATGTGTTGCGCCTGACGAATGGCAACCAAGTGAGAACGCAGAAAATGGTCATTAACAAATAATTGAAAGGAGAACAAAAGATGAAAAAGAGAATCATATCCGTGATGGCCATTTTGGCACTGATGTTCGGCCTCGTGTTCATCCCGCAGGCACCCGCCCAAATCCTCTTCATGGATGATGAGGAAGAAGAGGAGAGCGAGCGCACCGATGTGGACGAGCAAGGATTGGAGTTGCCCATGGTGCCCGAGTTGGGCATCACCATCGACCAATACGCCCCTGTGGGCAGTGGGACGATTGTCCTCGGCCTGCTTGCCGGAGCCTACTTGGTCGGGAAAAAGAGGAAAAGCGAAGAAAACTAAATCCCGACGATACCCTGTCCTTCCCAAGCTCTTATGGAAAACATATTGAAAAATATCGAAGCCGTTAGAAAGTCGAAACGCATAAAGCAGGAGGTAATCGCTGCCGAGTTGGGCATAAAGCAAAGCTCATATTCGAGCTACATCACCCGTGGGAGCGACATCACTTTCAGCCGTTTGGAGAAGATTAGTGAGATATTGGGCGTTTCGGTGATCGACCTCATCGGCTGGCCCGAAAGGTATGTTGCGGCTTCGTCGGTAGTGGATTGTGACAGCAATTGCGAAAAGGACGCTATTATCGCCAACCTCAACAAGTACATAGAGCTTTTGGAGAAGGGAAGGGGACATTGAAAAACAGTCGCCCCGCCAGGGGTAGATTGATTATTGATTCATTTGTATTCTCAGGAATGGCCCAGCCGCGACGGTCCGGCCATTCCGCTTTTTATGTTGTAAACGAAACAAACGAAACCGATCGTCTATGTCATCTGGTCCCCGTAAACTAGTAGAGACGGTGCACGCACCGTCTCTACAAACAAAACCATGAAAAAAACGAATTTGATTTATTCCTTCACGAACCTCATAGTTTCCGTGGCATTCCTCGTTGTCAGACGGACGACATAGGTTCCAGCAGGCAGGTTGGTGGTAGTGATTTCGGCCTTGTCGCCACAATCCTTTTGGCTGTAGACGAGGGTACCCATCACATTGTAAATCTCGATGTTGCCAATGGCCTCTTGCGCCTCGATGGTCAGCTTGTCGCTGACGGGGTTGGGGTAGATGCTGAAGGTCCCTGAGCCAGTCGAAGGGCCGTTTTCTTCCACATTGGTCACTTTGGCTTCGGCATACACCGGTTCGGAGATGCAGACCTGCCCATCGAAGTGGTATTCTGCGGTCAGCTTGTAGTTGTATGACCCGATGCCCATAGCGTCGTAATAGCTGTAATTGTATGTGCCTTGCGGAATGATGTCTTCGACCAGTTCATAGTTTTCACCGCCGTCGGTCGAACGGTAAAGGTTAAAGTACTCCGGAAGGATGGACATCGTCGTGTAGTGCCATTCCAATTGGATACCATAGTTTTCTTCATCCTCGTAAACATACTCTGCGGTGAAGCTTGAAGGCGCATTGCAGGGGATGGTCAGCGTGACGCACGATTCATCGGAGGGTTCGGAATCGCCTTGGGGGCATTCTGAGACTACAGTGTAGCAGTATTCGCCATAGTACAACTCTGTGTCTCTATAGCTGTTGTAGGGGAACCCCCACACGATAAGCTCCCCGTTGCGGTAGATTTTGTAGGTCTCAACATTCGGAACGGGAGACCAACTAATTTCGATGTCGGTAAAGAATGCCCATGAAGCGGTAACATCGTTTGGAGCCTCGCAAGGCGGCAGAGCCTCGAAATGCGCCACATAAGCCGCCGATTCGGTCACGCTGAAGGTGTAAGTGGGGTTGGTAGAGACCTGTTGTCCGTTCTTGGTCCAATTGATAAAGGTGTAGTCTGTGGCGGGGTTAGCGGTCAAAGTGCAGCTTTGTCCGTAGGTGAATGTGCCACCACCAGTGACAGTTCCACCATTGGCAGGGTCAGCTGTGGCTGTAATGGTGTAGGTTTGGGCTTGGAATTGGGCCACGAGATTACGGTTCGCCGTAACGGTGAAAGTGTAGCTGGCATTGGTTGAGACTTGCGTGCCGTTTTCGGTCCAACGCAGGAAGGTGTAGCCCGTGGCAGGCGTGGCAAGCACGGTGCAGTTGTCGCCATAATGGAAGGCACCACCGCCTGTCACTGTTCCGCCATTGGTCGGGTTGGCCGAAACTGCGATGGTGTAGTTCACGGGTTGTGCGTTGAAGTTGGCTACCAAAGTGCGGTTGGCATTCACGGTGAAGGTGTATCTGGCATCGGTCGAGACCACGCTTCCGTTTTCGGTCCAGTTGGCGAAGGTGTAGCCGTTGTTGGCTGTGGCATTCACGGTGCACGACTGGCCTTGTTGGTAAGTGCCGCCGCCGCTCACTTGGCCGCCGTTGGTCGGGTTGGCCGAAACGGCGATGGTGAAAGATTGCGGTGCGCCTCCCACGTTGATGTCTTGGATGTAGGGCTGGCGTTGAGGCTTGGTGACCACGATTCTCACTTGCGAGCCTGAGGTGATGCCGCTGTAAGCCACATTGACCGAAGAACCATTGGCAGGTACCAAAGCGACGCCCTTCAGCACATTGTTTTGGGAGATGGCAACATAGGAACCCGCTTGGGCATTCACCATGAAATTGCCCGACCCTGCGGGGATGGTGGAGGCGTGGCTGACCGTGTTGGCCGTGGGATTCACGCGGTAGGGCATGATGGAGCCGTCGCCAAGGACGTGGTAGGCTTGCCAATAATAGGTCGGGTTCGAGCTGGTTTGATAGCCTCCTGTGCTGGCATAGCACACGGCGAGGTTGCCGAGGAAGACGATGGAGGAGACGGTGTTGTAGGTGTCATCCATCCAGATGCCGTCATAAACGCCTGTGGCTGTGTTTTCCAAAGTGGGCGTTTGGCTGAACACATTGGTGGCACCCACGCCGAAGTAATAGTCCTCATACCAATAGGTCAATGGGCAGGAACCGATGTAGCTGTAGGCGGCCTTGTTCTCGGCCCGGATCATGGCCTCGCCGAAACATGTCGAAGTGTGGCCGAAGTTGCCCGTCAGGCAGCAGTTGCCCATCGCTAAGAAATATTTGTTGGCATTGGTCAAAGCGTTGACGTTGGAAACCGTGAACGAGGGGTCCGACCAGCTTGTTTCGCTGCCGTGGGCTGTGTAGTTGATGAAACCGACACCTGTGTTCAGCGTGTTATAGCAGCCCGTATATTGGCCTTGTTGCAGGTAGGCGTTCACCTGGCTGAAGCCGTGAGCCGTATTATAATAATAGGTGGTGGCGTAGTTGATGGTGGGGCGACCGATGCGGGCGTTCCAGTAGCTGTCCCAGCCTGCGATGAGGGTCACGTTGTTGAGGTAGCTCGGGTCGGGCATGGTGTATTGCTCGTACTGCAAAATCTTGTTGACGATGGCAGTGAGCTGCGTCGTGTTCTCTGCCGACATGCGGCTGTAGAACATGTCGGGGAAGTAGTCGTTGTCGACGCTGCCGTAATAGAGGTCGGTCACCTTTTGGGTTGAGTTGCCCGTAGTGTTAGGCACCTGTGCCACGTCTCCCACGAGGACGAGGAAGGTAGGCGTAGCACCTTGACTGACGCCCGTGTTGTAGAGGTTCTGCACATAGCTACGGATGGCGTTGTAGTTGCCACCAGCTTGTGCCGTGGTCACCACGTTCACGTCGATGCCTTTCTGTATTTTCCAGTTGATCCAAGGCTGCAGTGTGCTGACGTAGTCTTGCGGCGTGATCACAATCATGCGGGTGGGATAGGCCATCAGGTCGGGGTGATCGTCGTAGACGTCAAGGATTTGGCGGTAGTTGAACATCTGCTTGTAGACGATGTCGAAATAGGGGCTGTAGGTGCTGAGCAACATACGCTCGGTCTCGGCACGGTCGGCACCGTCGAAGCTCACTTCCACCTCGATGTCGTTGAACACGCGCAGGGTGTTGGAAGCCGGGTTGTAGCTCACGGGGTTGATGACCAGCGAGCCGATGCGGATGCCGCGCATGGTGCCTTGCACCTCGATTGAGGCTGTGGGTTCCGTGGCGAGGCTACGGGTTTGGTAGGCCGAAGCATTGTAGACAAACTCCACTTCATCAGGATTCTGGTCCTTGCGGACAGAAGGCTGGTGGGGCAGGAGCGTGCCGATGTCGTAGTCGCTCAGGTCGTAGTCCATCATGCTGTAGGCCAGCACCCTGACCTGTGGCGTGGCTCCGAAAGGCACGGCTAAAAGCTGGTGAGAGGCAGGCAGTTCAGGCGTGCCGATTTCGCCCGACGCGTAGGTGCCTTCGATGGCGATTTCGGAGAAGGTGCCGCGTTCGGTGGCCACTTGCTGGCTCTCGATGGAGCCGTAGCTGAAGGTGGCGCGGAGTGAGCTGAAGTCGCTCTTCGTGATTTCGGCCTTCGACTCGCGGCGCAAATCGATGCGGCCATTCTGGGCCACGGCAAACATTGTACACATGGCCAAAACAAGGAGAAGAGATAGTTTTTTCATTTTGAACTAATTAATTTTGGTGTAATTTGAGCGCAAAAATAGGAAAAACAATCAAGTTTAGGGAGATTAATGGAGTTGAAAATGATTTTTTTTGAAAGATAAGGTACAAGTTTCGGAAATTAATCATACTTTTGCAGCAAAATATGAAAAATCATACTAATCACAAAAATCAAGTCAT
>CAMKAR010000039.1 GCA_946410535.1 uncultured Bacteroidales bacterium | reverse complement strand
CTTTGACTTAATCAGCAACCTTGTCAGTTTTTCAAGCTGTCCGTTCTTGAGCCAATAGACCTTGTACTTCTTCTTCGTGCGCAGAATCTGCACCTCAGTTGCATCGTTGTTGATGAGCGAAAGCAATGTCTGCTGTGCGTCAAGTGCCGGCTGTTCAAGCGCCTGTTCTGGAATTTCCTTTTTCTTCATGTGATTAAATTAAATAAGGGCAATGGCAGTCAACCCACCACTGCCCTTGTTGTTGCGGAATTTCCAGATTAGCCGTTTGAAGCGGTGGTTGCGATATCCAAGATACCGAATGCACCGTCACCGGACTCGGAGAGCGAACCACTCAGCACAACGCAGAGGGGCTTGTTGCTGCCGTCGAAGGTCACCTGTGCGGTGAGCTTTGCCTTCTTGATGTAGAACAAGCGCTGCTCGGTGTCGTCAAGGATGAGCAGACCGAGCTCAACCGACTTCTGGGCAGCGCCGAACGACTTGCCGCTTGCGATTGCGGTTGCAATGTTGGAGGTCTTCAGCGCACCAACGGGAAGAGTAATGCTGGTATTAGAACCAGCCGAACCGAAGCACAACGACATGATCTGGGTGTCGTGGCAGGGGATCTCGATGCTCAACTCGGTGTCACCAGGGGTGAACGTGGAAACCCAGTCAGCGTTCAGGCCGTGAACCTTGAAGTGCTCGATTGAGGGAGCACCGGTGTCGAAGCTGAAACCGCTGTCCTCAGAACAGGGGAACTCAAGCAGTGTCTTGTTCTCTGCAAGAGTCAGAGTGAAACCGTCTGCGGCAGAACCACTGAAAGTGAAACCACCATCAACGGCAAAAATTGCGCTAATGCCTTCAAAGACATTGGGCTGCAAAGACGCTTTCTTTACAATAGTTGAAGCTGCCATAGTTTATTCGTTTATTTAAGATTTAATCGTTCTTAATTTGAATGTGATTTGTGTAACCTGATATCCGTAACCATCGTTTCCTTGCATCAGGATTGCGGGATTTGATGCTTCGACGGCTTCACCGACAATGGGGAATAAGTCGAGCACTCGTTGGACAAGGTTGGACTGCGCGTTGACATTCATTGTCCCGTCAGTCTTTGCCTTGCAGTAAACGGAAAATAAACCGTTGGAGCCAGAGCGGAAACCAAGCCCGCCCTTTACCATTCCGTAAATCTGCGCAGGCAAAGAGACGACGACAAATTGCGTCACTTCCGATTTCAACGACTTCGGACGCTCAAGATAAACGGGTTTGCCGGTTTTCTCTGCCGCGCCAACAAGGTCATTGAATATCTTATATAGAAATGTATCGTTCGCCATTACGCTTTCCTATGAAGTTTAAGATAAAACACTCCGACTTTTTCCGCATGTGTATAGGTGTCAATGATACCCGTTGTGCTTCGTTCGCTCTCAATGAAGTCCGCATATTCAACAGGGTATGCAACAACTATATCAAACAAGTTCTTGCCTTTTGGCCTATACCATTGAAAAAACTGACGCGCATCTTCTTCACCCCAGCCCTTGTCCGTCCTGATTTCAGCACGGAACTGACTCGTTGTCCCAGAATAGTCTGGATTAAAGAAATACCTCTTTCGGTATTTCGCATTTGCAGACATCTTGACCTGTATAGCCTTCGGAATAAACTGTTCAGACGCATAATACGCCGTAACTGGCTTTTTCTCCCGATACAGACAAACAACGATTGAACTGATGAGGTTTCCTGTGAAATCATGTGCATCTGGATTTTCCCTCCTGTAACGGATGGCAGACCAACACAAGTCTTCGCAGTATTCCTTACACCTGTTTTCCACCTCGTCGACTATTTTTTTTCTGTAATCGTCGATGGCGGCCAATATGTGTTTGTTAGTTGCGGACATACTTCCAAAGGATATGAGTACCCAAATTGCCTGGTTTTTTATCGACAACGAGACCGTATTCCTTGTGCCCGTAGCGTTGCAGTATCACCTTGTCACCTTCCAACGGGATGGTTTCTTCCGTCCACTCGTCTTGCGTCACAGGCAAAGAGAGCCATCGGTACGACGTGTTTACGTCTCCATTGTCGGATATGGTGTCACGACTATAACCCCTGCAAACACCTCTGTAGACCACCTTCGCCCCTTCGCCAGCAATAGCGCAAGGACAATCGCAGTCCGAACAGGTGCATCCGATGCAGTTCTGACTCACCTCGTCGGACATGATATCCGAAGCGATGGTCTGGTCTTCCATCGGACCAACCTCTGCGAATCGGATGATTCTACAGAAGTGCGGGAATCGGGGGTTATCAACTGCCATAACGGTCAATGATTTCTGCGGATGTTATGAAAACCAGTACCACGGAAGCCCCATTTACCACCAGCGGCATCTGCGAGTTCGTCCTCAACGCCCCATTTTTTGAGGAGCATTCTGGCTATACGCAGAAGTTCGCTTCGTTGGGAATACGTCCAAGTGCTTGTGCTCTCGGTGTGTTCCCAATCACCATCCCTGTCCGTAACGCGCTGTGATGATCCAGAGCCTGGTGCTAGATATAGGATAAGGTATGCGTAAATCAGGTCACGCTGTCGCTCATCCAGCTCATACTGCGACATGTCAGAATCTACACCTGTCTTGAAAAGGATGTTGGTGATAATGGTGTCAGTGATCGACATACCAGGGAAGAAACCCCTGATATAATCTGTCACGGTGCCGTTTTCAGTTGCCATGCTACCAAGTCACACTTTAAGTGGTTTACACGTCATCGTGCCATACGGTAACGATACCATGCTCACGCATATTGGTGAAGACGGGACCGGCGAAGAGTTCGCAGTCTACGGTGTTCACCACGTTGGGGCGCTCGCGCCAAGAGTTCAGCACTACGATTCGGCCTTCTACAAGTGCGTAGAGGTCAGCCTCGGTCTGGCCACCCATGCCCATGCGGTCTTGCAGGATGGAGCGCATGCACTTCATCTCGAAGGGACGGAAGGCAGTGGTGGAAGCAACGAGGTTGTGCTCGTCGAATGCGGGAGCATCGGCAACGGGACGTCCGTCAACCTCATGACGAGACTTGTAGTCAATCTCCTCGAACGGCCAGATGCCGAGTTCATCGCGCATCCATGCCAGTACCTGGCTGCGGTTTGCGTGCAGGTTGGTCGGGGTGATGGTCTTGCTTGCTGCATAAGCTGCGGTTACACTGGGATGGGCGAGGATCATGCGGAGCAGTCTCTTGCTCACCTTCCAGTGGTCAAGACCGAGGTTGAGCTGGTCGTTGTAGTAGTCCTGGAAAGCCAACAGGTCAGAGATGACATCTGCACTGCTGTTAGCACCGAGAACACGGCTACCAGCAGCTCCGCTCCAAGTGAACCAGTCTGCGGTGGGCGCGGTGAAGTTCTCCTGGGGAATGGGGAACTGGAAGTCGTAGCGGACACCATCAACAGGGATGTCGTGGATTTCACCGGTTGACATAGCCTGGAAGGTCATGTAGTTCAACTCAGTGTGGATACCGCCGAGCATGTTGCTGGAGTTCTGTACAACGGTGTCAATCAGGGCATCACCGAAGGTGAGGTCACTCAACTTTGCGATCTTGCGCAGCTCGATGAAGTCGTCCTGGTCGATCTGGAATCCGTGACCAATCTTAGGCAGTGTGCCGCCGTAGATACCCCAACCCTGGGTGTTACGCAGGGGCTTGGGTGAGTGGGTGCCGAGAACAGAAGCACGAACCAAAATTGGAGTGTCCTTCTGACCCATCTTCCACTCGCGGTCATCGGTGGGAGTTCCCCAAGCCGCATACTTCTTCCAGAGGGCGGTGTTGTAACGCTCATTGGCGCGGTTCAGCATAATGTTGAAACCGTCAGAGTCGATGAATCGGCTCAGTGAACCAATCTGATAAAGATTTTTGTCTCTTAATGTAGCCATACTTTAGTCCTCCTTCTTTACTTGCGGTTTGAGAAACGGAATACACAGTCAGCGCTCTTGAGCGCAGCCTTGATTGATGCAGGGATGGGAACGATGCGACGCTCCAGGATGGGGCTGTCTGCACCCCAAACGGCATCGCCGTCGAGCATAAAGGCATCCTCATCGACACAGGTGTCGTAGGGAGTCAAGGCATTGGGGATGACCTTTACCTTTTTGCTGGAAGTGCTGTCGGCTTCTGCGAGATAATCGCCTGCCGACCACCATGCGGTGCCACTGGTAGCGGGCGAAGCGCTCAAAGTGAGCACGTCGTAGCCTTCGTTGCTGCTGTCAATGGCGGTTACGGTAGCCACGTTGGTTGCGGCATTTGACAGGTTTGCACCTACAAGGATAAGGGGCATGCCAACCTTTGCGCGGGTACCCTCAACGTCCTTGAGAACGGAAACCTTGTTGTTTGCCGCGTCAACAGACTTGACTTCAAAAATATACAGCGGAGTGATAGTCCTTGCCACTTCGTCAACCTTTACGGGGGTGAATGCGGGAAGCACGTTACCCGGTGCAGGGAGAACGTCCAGCGAGGGGAACTTGAAGCCGCCGTAGAGCATCCAGGGGAGATTGTGTCCCTCGTATGCCTTGCGAATGCCACCGATGTTCTTAGAGAAATTGGTGTAATTGTTTAATGTTCCGTTTCGCATAAATCGAATTGTTTAGAAATAATTGTGTTGATAAACTCTTGAGCCGTTACTCAGCGAACTTGATGCTTTCCGCATAGTTCTGCGCATCCTTTACCTGCGCTTCAACGCGCTTGATGTGCGCATCCATCATGGAAGAAGCGCTGCCATCACCACTGGTGCTGTCTCCACCAAACGGTTTGCCGCCATTTGAGTAATAGCGCTTGTAACGCTTCTCGTAGGCGGTCTTGACGGCATCCTTCAATGCTTCCACGGTAGGAGCATCTCCATAGTCGATGTCCTCCAATGCGTCTTCGATGCAAGCCTCGTTGTCGGCTTTCAGGCTTTTAAGGAACTGCTTGAGTCCTGCTTTTACACGGCTCTTTTCTTCGGTTTTCTCCCGCTCCGTCTGAGCCTGGATGAACCCGCTCAAGGTGGTGTTCAACTTGCCGATTGCTCCGTCTTTGCCAGTCAACTGCTCAAGCGCTTTCGCAACCTGTGCGGCAATCTTGGCATCGACATCATCTTCGGCAGTTCCTTCACCCTTGTTTCCGGTTTCTTCCTGATGCTGGTTTGACTTGTACTCCTCAATCGCCTTCTCTACGGCAACGCGAACCTTTTCTTCAACATCTTTCTGGTGCTGCTTGTTGAGGTTCTCTGCGAACACCTTCTCGTCGTGGCGCTTCTGGCCAGCAAACTGGATCAGTGAAGCCACTGGCATTTTCCAGGTGTCATCGGTGATTGCCGAATCATCGGCGAACAGAGGCATATAGACATCAGCCATCGCCTCAAACGTCTTGTCGCTGATGGACTTACAGTTGTCTTCTCCAACCTTGTCCTTCAGGCTTTGAATGAGAATGTCTTTCTCCATAGTATTTTGTTAATTTGTTTATTTAGCGTTTCTCGCCTTTTCACCACAAAGTTACTTATTGAAAAGACTGCTTTTGAAAATCGTTGTGGAAATCCCCATTTCCACGCATTTGCATGCGTTATTTCGTCTTATTATCACACCTTTGTATAAAAAATAAAAGCAATCCAAAATGACAGAATTAAAGACAATAGACGGTACTGAAATATATACCAAAAAGTCAGCGATGGAATTTGAGGAAAGTTGCGATTCCACTAGCGGAACAGATTCTTTCGTTGCGCAAAACGGCGGTCAAGAAACAGGACTCGCCAGCAATGCTGACATAACAGTATTCGGCGGGAACCGTGGCGGCGGCAAGGCAAACCCTTACAATACGCTTGTCGCTACACCAAGCGGTTTCCGAAAAATGGGAGATCTTGAGGTGGGAGACCCTATCTGCACACCTTATGACGGCATACAGACAGTCAGCGCGATTTTTGAGCAAGGCGAGCAAACCGTTTATCGAATGTATTTTGATGACGGCACATCTGTCGCATGTATGGACAATCACAGATTCCTTGCGCGAGTAGGCCAGTCGGAAGATTTCCATGAAATGACAGCAAGGGAAGTAATGGACCAGTATGCCATAGGAAGACCGTTCCCCGTGTCTCTTAGAAAAACCGGCGGCCAATATGTTGAAATTCCCTTGTGTGGCGAGGTTGAGATTGACGAAAGCGCTACACAAGACAAACTTCCTGTACATCCATATCTTCTTGGTTATATCAGCGCTTCTGGATATTGGCATTTTGAGCAATCCGGAGTTGCTACTGACGGCAATATCCGTGAGAATTTTAGAGTGCGGGCGCTCGGCTACCGAGTAAGCCAGAACAGAAAAACAGGAATTTGGTACATTCGAGGAATTACGGATGAAAACAGGCTCAAAATAACAAAAAGCAGGCAAAGGCAACTCGCATGGATACCAGAGGAGTACAAAAAGGCGTCAATCCGAAGCCGTTGGGACTATCTGCGCGGTATTATGCACAAAAAAGGCAGAAAACAGAACAGGCATCCGTGCGTTGATATACCAAACAAGCGTTTGTGTGAGGATATCGCTCAAATAGCACGCTCACTTGGAATATGGTCGAAAGTATCGAGGCTTGATGATGTCCCTGAGAAAATAGGATATTGGCGTGTGTCGTTCGTTGCACCCAACGACAAAGACTTGTTTGATTTGACATACTACGCTAATATCTGCAAAGAGAACGCCATCAAGCCAAAAACGGCGCCTGTAAACGAAGGTGTCCTTGTTAAAAGAATCATCTCAATAAAAAGAGACAACAAGGGCAAGCAGAAATGCCGCTGTATTACCGTGACGGGTAGGGATCATCTTTACATGACTGACGACTACACCGTCAACCACAATACGGTAACAATGCTTATGGAACCGTTGTATGACATCAAGAACAAACACTTTAACGGAATCATCTTCAGAAAAAACAAAGATGATTTTGAAAATATCATCAATGAGAGTAAGCGCTGGTTCTCGTCGCTGGGAAAATACAACAAGTCAAAAGACGATATGACCTGGTATTTTGCCACTGGAGCTAAACTTGGTTTGTCTATATACGATATGCCAATGTCCGACTTTGACACAAAATACCGCGGTCAGCAGTTCGCATATATCGGCATCGACGAGTTGCCGCAGATGTCGTTTGAGATGTTCAAGTTCCTGATGACATCAAACCGAAATACCGTCGGAGTCCGTTCGCGCATTCTCGGCACATGCAACCCAGACCCGTTATCTTGGCTACGCAAATTCATCGACTGGTGGATAGGCAAAGAAGATACCGTGTATTCGGACGGGAAAAAACACCCCGAAATGAAAGGCTTTGCGATCCCCGAACGCGACGGTGTTGTAAGGTATTGCTATATGCCTGGCGATTCTGTTGATAGCATTGTGTGGGGAAACTCGCCAAAGGAAGTATATGAGCAGTGCAAGGAAATGATTGACGATGCTTGGGACTCGGATTGGGAACAATACGGATACACAAAGACATCGTTCTTTGTAAAATCGGTGACATTCATCAGAGCATCACTGAAAGACAACAAGGCGCTGCTGAAAAACGACCCTGCGTACATCGCAAACCTGCTTAACCAGCCGCCAGAGATAAGGGCAAGAGAATTTGACGGGAATTGGGATATCATCAAAGCAGGCAACGACATGATACAAAGCTATCATCTCGATGCTGTATTCCATAATGCAAAGATGACTGACGACGGAGTGCGAAGGGCTACTTGCGACGTTGCCGGCACAGGTGGTGACAACTGCGTGACATGGCTATGGGTCGGTTGGCATGTTGCTGATGTTTTTGTTTGCAGAAGAGATCCGTACAACACAACGGAAATGCTGCGTGGAAAACTACAGGAATGGGGCGTGCTTGAACAGAACTTTGCATACGACCTTAACGGAATGGGACAGGTGCTCAAAGGTGCCTTCCCGAAAGCAGTCCCTTTCAACAACCAAGAGGCTGTCGAGAGACGCGACAAAGGTTTGTATGACAACAAAAAGTCGCAATGCGCATACAAATTTGCGGAGCGCACACAGCAATGCGGGTGGAGCATTGAACCGTCATTGCTTGACAGATTCTACACCATCGGAAAAGACAAGATGAAACTGTCAGCGATTCTTCAGCGCGAGAGACGATGCGTTAAACAGGATACGTCGAAAGAGGACAAAGGCTGGTGTATCATAAACAAAGAACAGATGAAGCATAAAAGTGTTGTCGGACACTCGCCAGACTTTTTTGAAGCCCTGTTTATGCGAGAGATTTTCGACATCAAACGCGGTGTGCGGCCATCCGTGCCGTCATGGGCAACAAAAAGCAGTTCATTCAGACTCACAAAGTTATCACGATAAAACACAATAAACAAATTAACTATGGCTAACGACACACAACCTAAATTAAGAGACATCCTGACAAAGAAACCTTTTACAAGGATTCTGCCAGACGGTCAATACGAACATGGAGAGTTTTGGGGGGATACTCCTGAAACTGCTGTCAATCAAGACAGATTGCGAAAGAAAATAGTCACGCAAGAGGACTTCATGCGTGAACTAGACCCTGCCGGACATGCGATCAATGACAAGTCTCTATTCCCTGATATATGGAGACTGAACGATGAAGACAACAAGTGGTACATCCAGGAAATCCCTCGATACGCATTCTCTTTCCAGCAGATCATTCTCATCAAGCACCTGACACACATGTGCGGAAACGACATTCAGTTTGAACTTTCCGACAAAAAAGTGTCTGATGCCGCAAGGGAGACTTTTACTGCGCACAGGAACGGATGGGCCAACAAAAACATGGAGATTGCATGGTATGAGCTCGTAAAATCCGTCAAGGCAACTGGAGACGGCGCTTTTGTCGGCTTTATGGACAAAGGGTCTTTCGGCTGGAAAACGCTGTCTTTTCTCAATGGCGACAAGCTGTATCCGCACTACGACCTCAGAACAGGCCGACTCGACGTATTCGCACGGACGTATAACAACTACGGTGAGGATGGCGGCATCACAAAACGCTATATTGACGTTTGGGATGACAAAAACTACTATCGCTTTGTGTCGGACGGAGAGCCAACAGGAGCAATAGACAAGGCAAAACATGCTATATTGCGCATGTTCAATGCTGAAGGATACAGGCTTGAAGAAGAGCTGCCGCACAACTTCGACAGCATCCCCGTGGCCTATAAGAGAGACGACAACGGCCCTTGCTGGACGTTCTCACAAGAGACAATCGAGCATTACGAACTGTCGTTCTCAAACCTCGCCCACAACAACCACGACTTTGGACTCCCAATTATGTACATAAAGGGTGAGGGCAGTGACGTGATTGAGTCGAAAGACATGTCTTACGCATCAAAAATCATGTTCCTTCCCACCGACGGAGAGGCCGGCTTCTTGAAGAAGGAAGATGCGAGCAACGCATACAAGGCAGAACTCGACAAGCTGGAAGAGAGTATCTATAAGCAGTCGTTTGCGGTAAAGACACCTGAACTGAAGTCTGGCGACACCCCTGGCGTGGCACTGAAAATCATGTACTCGGACGCCTTCGAGAAGGCACTGAATGACGCGCACGAATACGATGGATGTCTTGACAAGGTTATTGACATCTTCAACTTCGGATATGGTGTAGAAATCGGGAAACAGTTGGATTTTAAAAACACGGCAATAAGGCACTATATTGAGCCGTACGTCCACAGCAACCTCACCGAGCTCACCCAGAATTTGAACACCGCAGTACTCGGAGGTTTCCTTTCCCGTCAAACGGCTTCCGAAAAGTTGCCCTATGCCACCCCACAGGAATGGGATAGAATACAACAGGAGAAGCACGACGCGGATATGCACCAACTGCTCATTGAAGATCAAAGGATTGAAATTCAAAACGAACATACGGTTGACCTGCAAGAAGACTTGTCGGAAATTCAAACCGATGCACAGGTTGAAGTCATCAAGGCTCAACAAGACGCACAAAAGAATGAGGAAGATGACAAGGACGAACCAAAGGCAAAACAATCGAACAAGAAAAAAGGTTCGGTTGCAACAGGCCGTCGGCCTGGAAGACCAAACCTATTACACACTGACAAGTACGGCAACCGTCCAGAAGGAGAGAACAACTGGGATCGCTGGAACGCAACACATTGATATAAAGTATTCAAAAGAAGAGGATAGGCGGGGTTGATCTCCCGTTGAAAGGGTTTCTCTTGGTGGCCTTTCCTCTTTTTTAACAACACCAAGTTTAACATCAAGAATATGAATATTACAAACATTTCAAAAGAACAACATTTTGACGAGATGTGGAAACCAGTGGTTGGCTACGAAGGCTTTTACGAGATAAGCACACTTGGAAGAGTGAAAAGGCTTGCTCGCATAAATGTTGACTCTATGGGCAGGAGGTTCCCCTACAAGGAGAAGATTCTTAAAAATGGAATTAGCAAGCAAACTGGCTACCCCTGTATAAATCTCTCAAAGAATGGGTGTGTTAAATCTTTCAGTATTCACACATTGATAGCAGATGCTTTCATCCCAAACCCGAATGGTCTCCCGTGCATAAACCATATTGACGAGGACAGGTCTAATTCTGTCCTCTCAAATCTTGAACGATGCGATTACTCTTATAACAACTCGTATGGGCATGCAAACGAAAAGCGCAGAAACACGATAAGGAAGACTCTTGAAGGGAAACACAAGACGATCTATCAGTTTGATATGAATGGAGAGCTTGTTTCAACGTATCAATGCGGTG